>CBFDDP010000029.1:0-26533 GCA_965603595.1 uncultured bacterium | reverse complement strand
CATCGGTCTTTGGATTAACAATAGTAATGAAGTAAAGAGGCGTGAGTGTATGAAATATCTGCGAATTCCTGTGCTGATACTCTTTATCCTGCTCCCAGTGGCCCTCTATGCACAGTCCATTGAAGACAGGGTCACGGAGTATACCCTCAACAATGGATTCAAGGTACTGATGCTCGAGCGTCACACATCTCCCACAGTTGCTCTCTACATACTGTTCAAGGCGGGCGCTGTTGATGAAGCCCCAGATTCAGTCGGTATTGCCCATCTCCTCGAGCACATGCTGTTCAAGGGAACAGAAACCATTGGCACAACGAACTACAGTCAGGAGAAAGGGGTGCTCAAAGAGATCGATCAGACAGGGACTGACCTCGATCGTGAACGGGCAAAGGGGGTCGATGCAGATGAATCCCGTGTGGCAGAGCTCGAAAGGAGGCTGCAGGAGCTTCAGGAAGAGGCGGGCCGGTTTATTGTACGTAATGAGTATGAGGCCTGGTACACGAGACATGGGGCACAGGGATTCAATGCAGCTACATCAAAGGATTACACTCTGTATATGGTGGAGCTTCCGTCAAATAAGATCGAGCTCTGGGCATTGCTCGAATCGGACCGCCTCAAGAATTATGTACTCAGGGATTTCTATACGGAGCGGCAGGCGGTATTGGAAGAGCGGAGAATGAGGGTTGACACCAATCCCTTCGGTATGCTTAGCGAGCGTTTTCTCAGTACCGCATTCCAGGTACACCCCTACGGTGTATCCATCATTGGGCTGCCCTCGGATATAAACCTCCTGAACAAGGAAAATGCCAACCGCTTCTATCGAGACCACTATACTCCGGAAAACGGTGTGATCATCCTGGTAGGTGATGTATATCCCAATGAGGCACTCCCTCGGCTCGAGAAATACTTCGGGGACATACCTGCACGAAAGCCGACCGAAACAGCTATGGCGAAGGAGCCTGCACAGCACGGTGAACGCCGTATCGAGGTTGAGTTCGATGCGGAACCCTATGTGATGATCGGCTATCACAAGCCGACCATACCCCATAAAGACAACTATGTCTTCGATATGATCAGCGGCATTCTCTCCTTCGGGAGGACATCACGGCTGTACAAAAATATCGTGGAAAGGGGTATTGCCATATCGGCGTACAGCTACAACGGTCACCCGGGCGAGAGGTATGACAATCTCTTTATCTTTGCCGGAGCACCCCGCACACCGCACACCGCGGGGGATCTGGAGGAAGCACTTTATAAGGAAGTTGAGAGGTTGAAGCGTGAACCGGTAGAGCAGGGGGAGTTTGACCGTGTTCTGAAACTGGTTGATGCTGCCTTTGTTCGTGCTCTCCAGTCAAACAGCGGTATGGCAAACTGGCTCGCATCCTCCGAGGCAACCGCGGGTTCCTGGCGGTATATGCTTACCTGGAGGGAACAGATTCACAGGGTACAGCCCGAGGACGTGATGCGTGTTGCACAGACCTATCTCTCCAAAGAAAACCGAACGGTCGGTATCATTGTCAAACCGGATAACAGGTAACAAACAGCGGGTAAAAGCGCTGATCCGAAACCTGAACGTGAGGGAGGCTCACGATGAGACCGAAAAAGATACTCTATGCACTGATACTATACATTCTTCCCCTTCTTGGAGTGTTCTCCTCCGCCACTGCCACGACACCCGATGCACTTCGTTTTTCACCCCTTCGGTTCAACCCACGGCAGCCGGAGAAACAGAAGCTGTCGAACGGTCTGGAGGTCTATCTTCTGGAGGACCACGAGCTTCCCCTGATAACGGTGGATGTGCTCGTAAAATCTGGAACGCTGCACGAGCCGCAGGGCAGGGTGGGTCTGTATCAGATCATGGCAGACCTGATGCTCACAGGCGGAACCACCACCCGATCCCCTGAAAAAGTCTATGAGGATCTGGAAAGCATGGCGGCCGACGTGGATATCACCCTAGGACCGGAATACGGTATCGCCACTCTGGATGTGCTCACCGAGGACATCGAACAGGGGCTGGAAATATTTACGGACATTCTGAAAAACCCCGGATTCGACAAGGACCGTATCGATTTGCGCAAGAAACAGGGGTTGGAGGGCATTCGAAGGAGAAACGACAACCCCTTCGATATTGTCATCAGGTTCTTTCCAGCCTATCTGTACGGCAGGGATCATCCACTCGGCTCCTATGTAGAGGCAGCCGGGATTCGCAATATCACTGCCAACGACCTGCGCAGGGCCCATACCGAACTTTTCAATCCCTACAACCTGGTGCTTGCCGTGACCGGAGATTTTGATGAGAACCGGATCATCCCGCTCCTGGAGCATCATTTTGCCGACTGGAAGAGCCGTCATAAAGGGCAACCTGGCCTTCCTGAACCAGACATCTACAGCGGAAAGCCGCTTGTGCTCTTCATTCAGAAGGACCTCAATCAGAGCACCATCCTTCTGGGACATATCAGTTTGAAGAGGACACCCGGCAACACCGACATATTCGCCCTGCGGGTCATGAACGAGATCCTGGGGGAGAGCTCCTTCACCTCGCGGCTGTACCGTGAAGTCAGGGACAAGCGGGGCCTCGCCTACTCGGTGGGGAGCTATTTCGATACCTCGAGCTATGCCTTTCCCGGGGACTGGTTCGCCTTTGCCCAGACAAGGGCGGGGAAAACGGTTGAAACCGCATCGATCATGATCGGTGTCATAGAGGGCATGAAACGTGAAAGGGTTTCCGACGAAGAGCTCGAATTGATCAAGGACTCCCTCACCAACTCCTTTGTATTCGGGTTCACCGACAGCTCCACCATTTCGAGGCAGAGAATGATACTTGACTTCCGCGGATATCCTCACGATTATCTTGCGAACTACACAGAGAGAATAGGAAAGGTGACAGCCGGGGACGTGCAGAGGGTGGCAAAGAAGTATCTCAACCTCGACCATCTCATCATTGTCGTGGTGGGCAATGAAGCATACTTCGAGGTGCCCCTGAACACACTCGGACAGGTGATCCCTATTGATCCGGACGATTGACCGAGCCGGACCATTTCCTTTGGGAAACATACTGAAGCAGTGTTTAGGTCATAAAAACACGAAGCATGGAGCAGCCATTATGATTTCACGCATCTTGCCCGTCAAATGGTAGGTGGGCGGGTCACCGTCTTTCAACCCTTACCGTATCGCCCACGCGTATCCTGCCCGAATCAAGGACGCGGCAGAAAATTCCCTCTTCCGGCATGATGCAGTAACCTACCTGATAGTATATTCTGCAGGGTGTGTGACACTCCTTGCCTATCATCGTCACCTTAAGGAGTATGCCTTTGCCGATACGGATCAGATCTTCCAGCTCGAGGGTTGAGAGATCCACATCCCGTGTCACGATGTTCTCTGCAAAATCACCGTGCTCAATGTCGATGCCTTCCCTGCGCATGCGCTCAAAGCTCTCATCCATGAGAAGGCTCACCTGCCGGTGTCCGCCCTCTGCATGCGCGTCATGCTCGATCCCAAAATCTTTGATCAGCATCGCCTCCCGGATATTGTGCTTCTTCTCCCCCTTCTTCTCACTGATGGATATCGCAACGATTGTTCCCGCATCCATACTCCCCTATCCCCCTGTCCTGTGCATTACGAGGTTTGCGTCATCACAGCCCATCTGATGCCGCTCGGGCTTGTGTTTCACCATATCAGTGATGACCCTTTCAAGCTCACAGTCGGAGGCGCCCTTTCGGAGTTTTTCCTTGAGGTTTGCGCCCCTATCGCTGTAGAGGCAGGTTTTGAGCGTACCCTCGGGCATGAGCCTCAGCCTGTTGCAGGTACTGCAGAAGGGATCACTGATAGGGCTGATGAATCCGATCCTGATCTTAAAGCCCTCCGGCTGATACAGCCGTTCCTTTACCGCCCTTTCATCCTGGTTAAGTGATATGAGCCTGTGCCTCTTCTGCAGGCTCTCCATGATGACAGACGCGGAGATGTACAGATCTGAAGCCACATGCTCATTGTACATCTGGGGCATCAATTCGATAAAACGAATATCACAGCCATGCTCCAGGGCAAAGGAGAGGAAGTCGGTGTACTCGGTGTCGTTTATGCCTTTCATGGCCACCATGTTCAGCTTTATTTCCAAACCTGCCTGTCGCGAGGCCTTGATGCCATCGATAACCTGGGACAGATTGTCCTTTCCTGTCAGCTCGGCGAACTTCTCCGGTCTGAGCGTATCGATGCTCACGTTCACCCTTCTGATCCCCGCATCCCCTAGGCCCCGGCAGAAATCACGAAGCAGCAGGCCATTGGTAGTCAGGCCCACCTCCTGCAGACCCTGCAGGGCAGTAAGTTTTTCAATGAGCCCCAGTATGTCCCGTCGCTCGAGCGGTTCGCCGCCCGTTATTCGAATTTTCCGTATACCGAGCCTGACAAAGAGCCTGGCAAGCCTGTATATCTCTTCATAACGAAGCAGTTCACCATGGGGGAAGAGGGGAACCCCGTTGCGCGGTTTACAGTAGAGACATCGCATGCTGCACCTGTCAGTCACCGAAATTCTGAGATAATCTATGACTCTATTGTAGCTATCGACGAGCATTCAATCAGCCTTCCTCCATGGATCTTCCGCAATCCTTTACCGATCCGTGAATGAGCTCAACCGCATGCCCAAGTACAGGCAGGACGATCTCAAAGCTTTCCCTTACTGCCTTCTCGCTTCCCGGCATATTGATGATAAGCGTGTTTCGGCGTACACCTGCTATACCCCGTGAGAGCATGGCCCTGCTGGTTTTCTCAAGGCTTTGGGCCCTGATAGCCTCTGATATGCCCGGTACCGCCCTCTCGATTACCGACTCTGTCGACTCAGGAGTCACATCCGAGGGTGCAAGGCCCGTACCGCCGAGTGTAAATACAATGTCAGCACAGACCTCATCGCAGACCCTGATGAGTTCGCTGCTGATCGCAGATTGATCATCACTCACGACCGCGTAGTGCACCACCCTTCCAATCGTCTCTTCGATCAGTGCACAGAGTGCGGGTCCGCTTGTGTCCTCCCGTTCACCGGCAGCTGACCGCGTACTCACGGTGATCACCGCAGCGTTCATTCCCTTTTCCATGTGCCTGATTTCCCGCCTTCCTTACTGATAAGCCCGAGCCCGGTGATATGCATTTCCCTGTCGACTGCCTTGCACATGTCGTAAATCGTCAGTGCAGCCTGAGCAGCAGCCTGAAGCGCCTCCATCTCCGCACCGGTCTTGGCTGTCACCGTTACGGCTGTTCGTATCTCGAGCTCACCAGCCTGCAGCTCCGGCTTGAAATGCACGTCCACGTGTTCCAGCGCCAGTAAGTGGCACAGGGGTATGAGCTCACCCGTACGTTTGGCAGCTGAGATGGCCGCAACCTTGGCGACGGTGAAGACGTTCCCCTTCCTGATCCTGTCATCCACAATGGCCTGAAGCGTCTCAGGTTTCATGACAACCCTGCAAGAGGCAACCGCAACCCGCCGTGTGATCTTTTTCGCACCGATATCGACCATGCGTACATTACCTTCCTCATCCATATGGGAGAACGTATCTTTCAATTCCATAGGCAGCAACCTTCCAATGTGAGAATATTAGGGTGAAAGTCTCGTTTCCAACCAGTCAATAAAAAGAATCATAAATTTGGTTTAAATGAGCATAGTGCTGGCGAACGAAGTTCGCCCTATTCGCGTCTCTCTCACCTCTATCTACTGGGTCACCTTCACCACGATCTCTTCCGGCTCCCCCGTATTCTTCAGTGACTCCACAAGACTGAGTATAATTTTCACAAATACGGTTTTCACAAAGGGATTCATCCCCACCTTTTTACCGTTTACCGTGAGCTCAATCTTGAAATCCTGATTCTCATTCATATCGTCCTCCATCTGTTCTCGCACCGGTTAATCAGTGCTCCCTTCCGAGGTATGGTTCTTTCGGTGTAGTGAATATCCTGCCAATTGGTATTTTCCCCTAACCATCGATGAGAAGGATCGGGACTTCATCGCCGCGACGCAGGTTCTGTTCCCCCTCATCAACAAAGAGAAGGCAGTTACAGCCCGCACAACCGATAATATCCGCCGACCCGTTCAGCTTCAGGGTTGTCACCTCATACACGCCCTTCTCCAGCCGGTACGTGGATGGCATGAGATGTGCACGTACCCCTTTTTTCTCTACATCATGGGCCAGCCGTGCATCGACGAAATGCGGCGCGTATGCCGATCTACCCATCATCCGGTACAGTGCCGGTTTAATGAAGACGTTGAAGGTAGTAAAATTGGAAACCGGATTGCCCGGAATACCAACAATCACACATCCTCCACTCTTCGCAAACAGGAGAGGTTTTCCCGGCTTGATCCGTACCCGGTGAAGCTTGATGTCTGCGCCGCATGCACTGAGCATTGCAGGGACCAGATCATAGTCCCCCATGGACACGCCTCCCGATATGAGCAGCATGTCTGTTTTCAGGCCAGCCTCGATGAGCTCCCGAAGCTCTTCTTCGTGGTCACTGCCTATTCCCAGATAGCGTACATCCACACCCAGTGATGCGGCCAGCCCCGTCAGCATAGGGCCGTTGCTGTTACGAATCATGCCCTCACCCACAGGTTCATCGGGCTCGACGATTTCACTTCCCGTGGGCAGGACGCTGACCACAGGCCTCCTGTACACCCTGCATCGTACATGGCCCACGGACGCAAGCACAGCAATCTCAGGACCCTGTATGATGCTGCCCCTCACAAGAACCCTTTCCCCTGCCTTTACATCCTCCCCCCGTGCACAGATGTTTTGACCCTGCAGCGCTTTCCGTGTGAAGAGCACCTTTCCTTCACGTTCTTCGGTCTCCTCAAACATGACAACTGCATCAAATCCTTCTGGAACAGGTGCACCGGTCATAATGCGTACGCACTGACCCTTCCCCACCGCACCTCTGTGTGTCGATCCTGCCGCAACGGTGGCAAGAACGCTCAGGGTTGCAGGCGCATCGACCAGGTCGACCGACCGCACCGCATATCCATCCATGGCTGATTTGTCAAAGGGAGGAATATCCATGTCCGAACACACATCTTCGGCAAGCACCATACCAAAGGCCTCGGACAGGGATACTTCGATGATGTCAAGCGGTTCGATCTCTCGCAGGATTATGTCCAGGGCTTTGTTGAAACCGATCATTGAAAGCTGTTCCTTGGCATACAACCAGATACCCCGGTTGGCAGGATTACCATAAAACCTGGTCAATGACCACATGAATATATACCTGTACAAAATACCGGTATTTCGTCACGCAATCAAATTCAATTGGCCTTTCCCTTCCCGGGCCTGAAAAGCCTCCCAATATCATCCCACACCATGTAGAGACAAGGTACGAGCATGAGGGTAAGCGGTGTTGAAAAGAGGAGCCCATAACCGAGGGCGAGGGCCATGGGTGATATGAAATAATCGGTACCGCCAATACCGTACGCGAGGGGAAGCACGCCCGCGATGGTGGTCAAAGAGGTGAGTGTAATGGCCCTGAGACGGTTCGCGGTCCCGAAGGCCACAATCTCCCGCAGCGGTTTATCCGGGCTCTGCTGCCGCAATTCGTTGAGGTGGCTTACGAGAACCAGCGAATCATTGACCACAACACCCGCGAGCCCTATGGTGCCGATGATGGCAATGAAGCTCAGGGGCTCGTTGTGTATGGCCAGAGCTATGATGACCCCCACAATACCGAAGGGAATTGCTGCCATAACGAGAACGGGCTGCGTAAAGGAGTTGAACAGCAGAATGAGTAGAAAGTATATGCCGATGAACGCAATGATAAAGGTGAGGGCCAGATTCTTTATTGATTCCATGCTCTCCTCAGCCTCTCCGCCTATTCGTACCCTCAAGCCAGGCCAGTCTTCCTCGAGGTTGAGCTCCCTGAGTAGCGGTACGGTAACCGCAAGCGGGGTCGTCACGTCCTGATCAACATCGCCGGTGACGGTTGTCGTCCGAATGCCGTCGAAGTGCCGCAATGCACTGAGACCGGGACCCCGCTGCAGGCGGGCGACTTCATTCAGCTTGATGAGCCTGCCCTGGGCGTTCGGGATTAACAGGTTGCGTAAAAACTTCACATCCCGTCTGGCCTTTTCGGTGAACTGCACACTGAACTCCACATCCTCGTCTCCGTCACGGATACTCGTTACTACCTGTCCGTCATAGGCGATGCGAACGTTCTGCGTCACATCGGCGACTGTCAGTCCGAGACGTGCAAGCCGTTCATAGTTTATGATAATCTCGATCTGCTCCTTGCCGGGCCGGTCGTCCCGTTGTATGTCTTTGACACCGGGAACCTCTTCGAGTCTGCGGACCATTTCAGACACAAAGGCCCTTCTCTGTGTATCATCAGTGCCGATAATCCTGAGTGTAATGGGCTTGCCCACAGGCGGTCCGCCTCGAACCACCTGATAGGTTATGCGCCCAAAGCCTTCCAGGGTATCGGTCCTGCTGCGCAGCTCATCCACAATGGCATCAGCATCACGCTCCCGGGTGGCATAGGGTGTGAGGTCGATCAGAATATAGGCGTAGTTCTCGGCCTGTCCCATGCCTAGATCACTGCCGACTAATCCGACCCGCGTAACATAGGTATCAAGCTCATCATCCGGGAGCTCTTCGAGTATGGTTTCCACCTGTCTGACCTTTTGGGACATTGCATCGAGTGATGTGCCGGTAGGCGCTTCAATACTAACAGAGACCACATCAGAACCTGCAGACGGAAAGAGCAGGAATTCCATGTTGTTCCGTGCATACCATATTACGCCCGCTAGTACGAATACAAACAGGGCGATGAGTGGATACCTGAATTTGAGGAAACGGAAGGCAAATTTCCGGTAAAACTTTCTGAGATTGTTGAACCACTTTCTGGCCGCTTCCCGTTGGGCGCCCTTCTGTGATTTTTCCATGCCGCGCTTCAGGTGGGCGGGAAGCGCGAACACCGACTCGCCCAGTGAAATAAACAGGGCAAGACTTACGGTCAGTGGTATGACGAACACGAATTTTCCGAAAACCCCTTTTAGAAAGAGCATAGGTGCAAAGGCGAGAAAGGTGGTGAGTATGGTAACGAGCACCGGATAGAACACGTTCATGGTGCCGGTAACCGCAGCCTGCAGAGGGCTGTCCCCCACTGAACGCCTGTAGTAGATACTTTCGGAAACGATGATTGCATCGTCGACAATGATTCCAACGACAAGTACAAGTGAGGCGAGGGAGATGGTATCGAGAAAACGTCCGAAGAGCGGCAGCATAAAGAACACACCGGTAATGGAAACCGGTATGCCCATGGCCACCCAAAAGGCTGTCCGCAGATTGAGGAATATAGAGAGCATAATGATGACGAATATGAGACCCACGGCACCGTTGGTGAGCACGATCTTGAAACGGTTCTGTACGAAGCGCGACTGGTCCTGCGCATAGATCACCTTTACGGGAGCATAGCGGTATATTTCCTTCTCTCTATCTAATGAGAGGAGCCCTGCAATCTTTGCAGGAAGGCCATCGGGGGTTCCACTGTCTGGTGTTTTGATATAACCACCGAACTTCCCCTTTTCGATCTCACTGGCAACCATTTTCTTCACAGCCCGTACGGTACGAATGATATCGGCGTTTTCGGTCTTGTACAGGACAAATGATATGGCATCGGTACCATTGAGCCTTGACTGCACTGCCTGCTTCTCGAAGTCGTCACGTACAACAGCCAGGTCTTTCACACGCAGCAGGGGCCCATCGAATGAGGTGCGGACGATGACATCACCTACCTCGAGAGGGTCATCAAACTGTGCGAGTGTCACCACATTCCGTTCACTGGTATATGATTCGAAAGTCCCGCCGGTAAGCCGAATGTTCCGCGCTTCTATGGCTACGATGATATCACCTAGTGGAATCTGATATTGATCGAGGCGCTCGGGTAATACCTCCACCTGTATTTCACGCGCCCGATATCCATAATTTTCCACGCGGGAAATGCCCGGAACAGCCTTGAGCTTCGTTTCAAGATCCTTTGCAAGGGTTCGAAGCTCTCCATAGGGTACATCACCAGCAAGACCGATTTCGAGGATTGAGATCAGCGAGCTGTCCACCTCCACCACAAGGGGCGACTCGGTCACCTCCACAGGAAAATCGGTCACCCTGCCAACGGCATCACGCACATCGGTTTTTACCCTGTCCATGTCCCTGACGTTCAGATCCAGCGTGACCGTGATGACGGACATGTTTTCCATGGAGGTCGAAGTCATACGCTCAATACCTGTAACGCTCTTAAGCTCATCCTCGATCTTGTTTGTGACGTTCAGCTCCACATCTTCGGGAGATGCACCCGGGTAGGCCGTGGTGATTATCATTTCACCGAAATCCACTTCAGGAATAATGTCCCTCTTCAGGGTGCGCGCCGAATTCAGCCCGAGCATGATGATTGATATGGTGAAGAGTATGGCAAGCATGTGCCTGTTCGAAAAGAATTCAAAAATCCTCCTCACTGGTTCAACCTCCTCATTTCCTCATTATATTGGTAAGAACGATAATCCGTTTACATGGAAAGTTAAAGGGAAAATATGAAGGGTTTAATACCAGGCAATTGACGAGGCCTTGAACAGTATCCACACATCCTTACCGGGGAGCAGTTTGAGTGTGTCGGCAGCATGGTGAGTAACGCTGCACGAGAAGAGCAGGCCGCCTGCATGGACCTCCGCACGGACCCGGTCGCCGCCCTGTTCCGAGGACATGTTCAGAAGCTGTCCTCCCAGCACGTTTTGAGCTGATATATGTTCGGGTCGATCCGTTGAGAGCATGATATTCGACGAGCTCAACAGGCCAAGGGCCTCAGAGTGAGGCGGATGCACGGCGTGAATATACTGACCATCATCAAGGCGTCTAAACCAGAGCCCCTCTCCCTCTTCCTCCCAGGGGCCATGCAGCAGATTGTCGGTGCCCCGCCCGATGATGCGTCCATTGTGCATCCTCATCACCCTGTCAGAAACACTGTTTAGCCAGATGATGTCATGGCTCGTCATGACAAGCGTGGTGTTGTATTTCTGTCGGTATTGGGAAATCGCATTCTTGATCAATGCCGTACTGTGTTGGTCAACATTGGCCGTCGGCTCATCGAGTATGAGCACCTCAGGATTGATGACGAGGCGTGCCGCGAGGGCTACCCGCTGCGCCTCTCCTCCTGATAGCTCCAACCACCTGCGGTGCATAAACAGGGAGGGCCGAAGGCCCACAAGGTTGAGGGATTCGGCCACCCGTTCCCTTATCCTGTCCCGCCATTGCCTCATCTTGAGGCCAAAGGCGACATTCTCATAAACTGAACGTTTGAACAGATAGTGATGCTGCAGGAGCATGGTGATGTTTCTCGCGCTGCTACCGCGATACACTATTTCTCCATCGTCGGCCCTGTCGAGGAAGGCGAGAATGCGGAGCAGGGTCGATTTCCCGCTGCCATTGTATCCCACAATACCAACAGATTCGCCCTTCACTATGTTCAAGTCAGGAATATGCAGGCTGAAATCAGTGCCATATGCTCGTACGACCCGCTGAAGGGAATAGATAGGTTCTTCAGCCATGCATCCTTCTCCTCAGGAAGATCAAAAGAGCATTTACCAGGAAGGCCAGGAGGAGAAGGATGATTCCCAGTGCTATCCCCATGGAGAACTGACCCTTTCCCGTTTCCAGGGCTATAGCCGTGGTAATCGTTCTCGTATGCCACTTGATATTGCCGCCTATCATCATCGATATTCCCACCTCGGAGATCGCCCGCCCGTAAGCGGTCACAGCAGCAGCAAGTATAGTGTGTCGCGACTCAAGGAGGGATGCAGCGACGATCTGCCATCCCCTGGCGCCAAGTGTTGAAACCGTGTGTCTGAACCTCTCGTCAATGTTTTCGATTGCCGTAGCTGTTAATGAGATGACGATGGGGAGCACGAGAACAGTCTGAGCAACTGCGATACCAGGAATGGTGAAGAGCAATCCATATCTGCCAAGCGGCCCTCTCCTGGATATGAGTGCATAGATGAACAATCCCACGACAACTGTGGGAAGGGCCAGCAGTGTGTCAAATACAGCCCGCAGTTGGCGTTTTCCCGGGAACCGGTAGTATCCCAGAAAGAAACCGGCGGGTATACCGAGTACAAGGCTCACCGCAATGGAGAGAGATGAGGCCTTCACTGTAGTGAACACCGCCGAGTAGGTCTCGGGGTCACCACTAACCAGAAGCTTCACCGCCTGTGCAAACCCCTGTGCAATATAATCCATGTATTGTTTTCGGCTTTACTCCATGCCCCCGTTTGGAATGAAGAGTTTTTTACCCATGAGCGTAAACTCACCGATAAGAGCCTGGGCTTCGGGTGAAAGGACCCACTGTATGAGCTCCTCAGCGAGGTCACTACGTACCTGGCTGCACCGTGCAGGATTCACGGCGATCACACTGTACTGATTTCTGAGAGCAGCATCACCCTCAACAAGAATGACAAGCGGCGGGTCACCTTTCCAGTTTGATTCGTACTTTATGAAGGTCCCCCTGTCTGTCAGTGTATAGGCATCCCGTTCGGCAGCGATATTGATGGTGTTGAGCATTCCCTGCCCTGTCTGTATGTACCACGGTTCCCTGTCAGGTACCCCGAGGCCTGTCTCCTTCCAGAGTTGTATCTCCATCTTGTTTGTACCGGAATCATCCCCACGGCTTGCAAAGTTCACACCATTGCGATACATGCCGTTCAGCGCCACGGCAACGGTCTTCCCTCTGATTCCTGCAGGATCGCTCTTCGGGCCTATGATGATGAAATCGTTGTACATAAAGGGACGGCGTGCAACACCGTACCCTTCGCTTACGTACTTAGCTTCAGCTGCAGGCGCATGTACCATGAGGACATCCACATCACAGTTCCTGCCGAGAGCCAGTGCTTTGCCCGTTCCCACGGCCACCCATCTGAGGTCGATGCCGGTGCTGGATTCGAATGCCGGTGCAAGATAATCGAGGAGCCCGGTGTTGTCGGTACTCGTGGTAGTTGCCAGATGCAGCACCCTGTCTTCGCTGAAAACCGTGGCCACAACACAAAAGACAAAAACAGTGAGAGAAACAATGATCAGCAGAGGACGTAGTAGCCTCATGATGCAAGCGCTCCCTTTTATACAGTTTTAGGATACAGGACACTCCCCGTCTCACGGGTGTCATACCCCCTCATTCCCTGGAGGATTTCGGAGAAGGCAGAGGACCTGACGAACTCTATGAAAACCTGAACGGACTTCTCAAAAAAGATGTTCTTGCTGACGAGCATATCAAACCGCTCCTCGAAAAGCTGATAAAAGGAGAGGTCCGGAAATCGCGCTACGGATTCTGCAACCACACCCGTATCAGCCTCCCCGCTCATGACAGCCGTCGCCACATCGAGATGGGTGTAGACCTCAGCATCAAAACCTCTGATGGATTTTTCATCCACACCTTCAGCTGCAACAAGTGTATCGATTCGGTGACGTATGCCTGACTTGGCCTGACGATTTATGAAACGAAGCCTTCTATCCGCTATCTCCTTAAATGATCTGACAACACCCTCCTTTGAAACAAACCCGACAGACCGGTAGAAGAGATTCAGGACCACGATATCCTTCGGCTCCTCAAACTGCTTCTCGATAAAGGGGAAGTTGTACTCCCCGGTTTCATGATCGTAGAGATGACTCAGGGCAATATGACAGTAGCCTTCCCTCAGAAGGCGAAGACCCTCGCCACTTCCAAGGCTGGCCGAAAAGAGTACGAATTCAGGGTGCCAGCTATGCAGCAGGCCCTGTGCCATATACATGGCAGGGTCGTCTGAACCTCCCACGAGCAGTACATTTCTGTGAAGGGCATACTCAGCGGAGAATTTCCTCAGAGTTTGCGCTGCCTGCCCTTCAATGAGGGCCTCGAGGTCACGTTTTGGAAAGAGCCACTTGCCCGTAACCTTTGTGCCCGGAAGTTTCCCTGCATTGGCGAGAGCATAGATTTTCTTCTCATTGATATGGAGAAATCGGGACGCCTTATGCACATCGAAGAACGTTTCCGACAGGTTTCCTTGAGACAAACCTTCTGTCCCTTTCACTCCTGCCGCAACACCCGCAATATCCAGGTTATCATTATTTTCAATCATAATTTAGAAAATAGTTACTAAAAATTACTAATAATAACTTAGATCAAGTGATACAGAAGGTCAATAAAAAAAGCCCCGGATATCCGGGGCTTCGCTTGCGGTGTCTAATGGTCAAAGAGCTCTTACATTGGTGGCCTGCAGACCACGGGGTCCCTCCTTTAGTTCAAACGTCACCTCTTGATTCTCAGCTAACGTTTTGAAACCCTCCATCTCAATTTCAGAGTAGTGCACGAACACATCCTCTCCATCATCCTTCGTGATGAACCCATAACCCTTTTTCTCATTAAACCACTTCACTCTACCTTCTGGCATAAAAAATACGACCTCCTCCAGCTGAGTATACGTTCTCTCACTTCTGAGAACGGTTTTTTATACCCTTTCTATAACTTTTTGTCAATTATTAATTGCAGCTGTTGGCATAGGTTAATAGTCCTTCATCTGTACGGTGTTCAGCTCAACCTTGAAAATCTTGATGGCCTTCATTTCCCGCATCCATTTGATAAAGCCATCAACGTCCCAGTTTTTGTAGATTCTGAAGTCGTCAATCATTCTGGCAAGCTGAACATTCGGAAGCATCGTTGCAATAATGGTCTGCTTGTTCTTGTTCTTATCCTTCAGTAGATAGAACTTCATATTGTTCATCACGAGCTCAGAGATGGGATTCGCAATGTTTTCCAAAATATTAACGTAACTCGACATAACCCCCCCACAAACCTCATATATTACACCTTCTCATCCCTGATTACCAATAAAAACAGGTCAAATTTAGGTGTAAAATATTTATTCACTTTTCTTCATAAAGCATTATCTTAGGAGCGTATCAAACGTGGAATTTTGTGGAGCACATAAACACCGCTAACCCACCTCGTTAAAGATCACATCTATCAAGTGTATTCAACATTCAGAATGAAAAGAAGGGAATAAGGAGATTCTAACGTTGTGTGGCACAGACGGTTTACAAGTTTAGAGAGGACCAACGGAGCAGGATGATGAGCAAAAAGGGAAAACTGGTTTTGTGGGTAATCG
This sequence comes from uncultured bacterium, assembly GCA_965603595.1. Classification (GTDB taxonomy): domain Bacteria; phylum Spirochaetota; class B62-G9; order B62-G9; family DRHN01; genus JAGLSF01. The sequence continues at coordinate 11,394 of CBFDDP010000029.1, read as the reverse complement.
TATCCCTGATTCTGGGGATGCTGTTTATGAATATGTACCTGAACTTGAATGAAACAGAAGTAACCATCAACGAACCGAGTGTCGCTGAGATACAGTACAAACCCTACCTGCAGCGCAATGAAATCAACGATGCAGTGAAGTCGATGATGGAACAGGGTCGAATGCTTGAAGCGCTGAAGGTATATGAGAGCATTTCTGGCGACCCCTCACTTGACCACACGATTACGAACTATGCACTGAGATACGACATACCGATCAGCCTTCTATTCAGCATCGTGAGTGTGGAGAGCAGCTTTAATCCCCCGGCGCTGAACAAAAACCGGAACGGTACCCTTGATTATGGGCTCATGTCGCTCAACAGCAGAACCTTTACGGGTTATTCAAAAGAGCAGCTCTATGAAATCGAGATGAACCTGAAGCTTGGCTGCGAATATTTGCTGATGCTGAAAAACAAGTACAGAACCTGGGGTGAAGCGGTCATTCATTACAACGGATTGTACACCAAGGGGGCCGCCTCCTACATGGTCAAGGTTCTCGAACGTGAACGGGAATTCGAACGCCTGTTCAACGAAATGATATAAGCTTTACATAGAGGGCTGACCTGCAAGAGGAACCTCAACCGGAATCCACACCCGATTGTCCTTTTCACGAATCATTTCCCGTTCAACCGTAACACTGTACGTAAGAATGCAAAGCACTCCTCTGGCGCAGAAAAGAGTAGAAAAGGCTTTTCATTATGAGTGTGCTATATTATCTACTAAGTGTTCGAACAGAGATTGTAAGGAGACCCTATAGGATGAAGTTAGCCCGCATACTCGTTCCAATCGTCATGCTCATGAGCATTGTCATGGTGGTCTCGATACTGTCCTGCGGCGGGGGTGGGGGCAGCGCACAGCTGGAGGGGACCTGGACCTTGACCACCATACCGGCGGAAAATGACTATACCGCTGTGGGAGATGGGACTTACACCATTACATTATCATGGTACTATGAACAAGCAAATATTGAGTACTACTCGGGAAGTGGTGTTATCGGCGATGTCAACTATAAGATCAATATTTCAAGAAAATATGAAATTGACGATTATGGGAATGACTACTACCTGTTCCTCTATAAGGATGGGGAATCTCTAGAAGTAGATTCGATTAAATGCTCCGGTATTCTCAGTGGCACCGAATCGGCAAGCGGTCAATATGAAGGTCAGGGAGCATATGAAGGTTACGGCACTGGCAGTTTCAGCACCATAAAACAGTAAGACGCAATATACCCTTCAGAACAGTTCGAGCTGATTGTCAGATTTTCTAGGCTTCTGGGTGTATTCGGCCTGTGAGAAATCGAGAAGCTCCTCCTCAATAGTGTCGAGAAATCGGCTCCTTCCCAGGTTGTAGGTTTTACCAAACATGAACCTTTTCCTTGCATGGCTGAGTACGAGATACTTCTGCGCGCGGGTCATGCCCACGTAGAGGAGACGCCGTTCCTCATCTACGTCTGCCCGCCTCTTCGCGAACAATGTATAAGGAAGCACACCCTCCTCGCATCCGATTATAAAGACGCAGGGGAACTCAAGCCCCTTCGCAGCATGTATGGTCATAAGCGTTGCCTGCTCGAGCCCTTTCCTGTACGCATCTGTCCCTGCCCCAAGATCGATATACTGTAAGAATGCATGCATGTCATTACCGAACTCCCCACACAGGTCGAAGAGTCTCTGAAAGGGCCTATCCTTCTTCGATCTTTCTTCATGAAAGAATTGTGCAGAACAATTCTCTGCAGCATCCTTCACGAGCCAACCATCCCACCTGTTTGCGAGGGATTCATTGATACTCAGCACCCTCCTCTGTATCAATCTATCACGAAGCAGTGTGCTGGCAGGTATGACACTGAGCTTCAGCAGATCAATCACAGAGCTCACCGGCTCTTCACGATAGAAAGGGGTTGTGCCGATTACCTGATGGGGAATACTGTGGTTCGCGAAGGCTTCGACCATATACCGCATCTGCTCCCTAACTCTGCAGAGTACGGCAAAATCGGAGAGACCCTGTATATCCTGCTCGGCGCTGCCCTCCGATATATCGCTGTCCATGGAAAAAAAGCGCAACCCCCCCATCATGCGCTCGATCGTCCTTGCCACAAACTCGGCCTCACTTCTGTCAGACGCCTGCTCCGTTATCTTCACCCTGATTCCGCTGCTCAACCCTTCGAGAAATCCAGGTTTACCCTCGGAGCGTCCCATCATCCCCTGGGAGGCCTTGAGAATGAAATTGCTGCACCGGTAACTCTTTTTCAGGCTGTACACTGCAGCCTCGGGATAATCGTTTAAAAAACGATTGATGAAGCCTACATCGGCACCTCGAAAACCGTAGATTGCCTGATCGGGATCTCCAATGGCAAAGAGGTTCGCCTCAGAATCGGGCATGAGCAACCTGACCAGCTCGTACTGGGCCTGATTAATGTCCTGGTACTCATCGATCAGCACGTATCTGTACCGTTCTCTGTAGGCCTGCAGCACATCCTGGAATTCTCTGAGAAGAGAAACCGGCTTGCAGATCAGATCGTCGAAATCAAAGGCATTATGCTGTATGAGCGTCTCTTCATAGCGATGCAGTATAATGCTAAGCTCTGGGTCCGGTCTCTCATGTTGTTCCCCGCATCTCCTCTTTTCCCGGGATATTGCGGCACGAATCCTGTCCCTATCCCCCTGATCAACGTCAGCCATCCGTTCGATGATCTGGCCACTGTCCTTTTCATCGAGGATGGCAAATCCCACGGTGCGGCCGAAAGAGGCAAGGTGACCCTTCAGTATATCCAGTCCGAAGGCATGAAAGGTACTGATGTGAAGATTCCGGATCGACGCCTCCCCCTTCACCATACCTGCAATACGCTTCCGCATCTCTTCAGCCGCCCTGTTGCTAAAGGTGACGGCCAGGATGGAGTCTGGATCGACACCCTCATGAATAAGACGGGCGGCGCGACCGGTGAGCACCCGTGTCTTTCCTGTGCCCGGACCTGCAAGAACCTGCGCAGGGCCAGTACCATGCATCACTGCTCTCTGCTGTTCCGGGTTGAGCTCCGCAAGCAGGTTAGGCAACGTTCGTACAGGTGTGAAAAGCGAAGGTCCATCATGACGGGCCTGCATCAATGAACCCCGCAGTTCCCTGTATGCGAGAATATCGAAATCGAAGAAATCGCACCCCCCCTGCCGTGGCGGCATGCTCCTGCCCCTGGAAGCTTCCTGTGCCACATCAGATGTGCCGACCGTGGTCTTCTCCGGAGATCCAGCCTGCATGGCAAAGAGCGACGTTTCCTGACGGTAGGGACCGATCTCTCCATCCCCGAACACCCGTATCCTGCCGTACTCCCCGTCATACCCCTCTTCGATATGCACCCTCCCTGATCTCATGCGATCTATTCCCTCGGCAACCAGTTCTCCCACGAGGGACCTGATTTCATCAACAGGACAATCGATAAGAAGCCCAAGCTCAGTCCCGCACTTCCCAACTATTTCATCATAGGACCTCCTGACCTTCTTCGACTGCACACCTGTTCCGTTAATCTCAGACAGCAGTTCCTTCAGCGGGATGAGTGAGTGAAAGGGGTGTCGGTTCTGTCTATCTCTGGGGTCATCCCGGTCGGCGAGCTGCGCAACACGGCTGAGCACACCGATTGTGAGCTTTTTCCCGCACTCGGGACAGAGGCCACCTTTCCTGAGTGACTCGAGAGGATTCAACCTGACGCCGCATTTTCGATGGCCATCGTAGTGGTACTTGCCCTCCTGGGGAAAAAACTCCACCGTCCCCCTGAAGCCCTCCCCTCCATCCTTCAATGCACCGGTTATTGAATCGTAATCGAGCGCAGTGTCAAACAGGTTTGCCTCACGACCGAGCCTTTCCGGTGAATGAGCGTCAGAATTGGAGATTATGGTAAACCGGTCGAGAAAACTGCAGAGCCAGTTCATGGGGGGGTCAGAAGAAAGCCCCGTTTCAATGGCAAAGATGTGCTCAGACAGGTCACCGTAGCATGCATCGATGGAATCAAAACCGGACTTCGCACCAAGAGCAGAAAACCAGGGCGTCCAGATGTGCGAGGGAACGAAAAAGCAGCGGTCGGAGCATTCGAGAACAAGCTCAAGCAGGTCCCGCGAATCAAACCCCAGTATGGGTCTGCCATCCGAAGTTATGTTTCCTATCTTCGATAACCTGCCCTGTATCTTCTCAACCGTCTGGAAGTCAGGGGCAAAGATGAGGTTGTGTACCTTCCTGACCTTACCGTCCTTCTTGTATATAGTGCTGATCTCTGCAGTGAGCATAAACCGAACCTCTGCCTCTGGAGGGGTCACAGGTTGTAAACCGAGCCCCTCTTTGAGGGCATACAGCCCTGGTTTTGCAGGTTTCAGCTTTTCCTTGAGCTCCTCGAGCCATCCAGGATGTGTGAAATCTCCGGTCCCAACAACTGTGATGCCTTTCAGTTTCGCCCAGTACTCGAGCTGCTCGGGCACAAGGTTCTTGCTCGTGGCAATTGAAAAGTGGGAGTGTACGTGGAAATCGCCGATGAAACGCATATTGCACTCACGTTGATACTCAGTTTAGTCCCTTCTCGCAAATGCTATGAGATAGCCAGAGATAACTATAAGTGCCGAACCGGCAACGAGGAACCAGTTGAATCTCTCGCCCAAGCGGATGGCCGAGTGCGGCAAAGAAGGCGAAGATCAGCATGAAAAGATGTTCAATCCTGAGCCTTATCTTTTTCATTTACTGATACAGCCATAAAAACCGGCCATCAACTCTCCATGCAGGTTAACTTCCGGATCAGAGCCTGTCTGAAAGTTTGAATATCTTCAGAGGATTATCGTAAAAGAGCATTTTCGATATCTCTTTTGCCCTTACAATATCAAAAACATCTTCCTCAACTTTTTTCGTTAAAGCACGGCATACATTTACTCGAGCCATGTATTGATGTCCATATACTGCATCGATAATGAAATAATCTCCCCCGAATGCACTGATCTTATTGAGAGGCACCGAATCGATCCACTCCGTCAGCGCATTGATACTGGCCTCGGGTGAAATGATATGTGCCCAGCACATATCAATGTAGACGTTTTGAAAATTCTTTGACAGTGCTGATACTATATTTTGATATGGATACCCGATGTGGAATAGATCAAAATCGACATCCGGATACTCGAGAAACAGTTTCGCTAACAGTGACGGATCACTGTTGTAAAGGAGGTTTCCGTAGCCCTCCTGTATCCCCGTATGAAACTGAAAGGTGAGATTCCTCCTGTTCGCCATGCCAAGAATGAAGTGCATCATGTAGTTTTGAAATTTTTCACCGACTGTAAATACCTGAGGCAAATACTTACCCCTGTGTTTTACGCTGAATATCTCATTGAACCCCACCTCAGCCTCGTGCCTCGTTGTTCTCTCATACCCTATGGATCTATGGTAAGCAAGTCCGCTCTTCAGTGCCACAGCACCATGGTTCAGCGCATTATCGAGTGCCGCCTCGCTGGCTTCAAGCCAGTCTTCAAAACTGCAGATAGTTCTTCCGAATTCATGTTCAACCCGTGCGATATCTTCTCCATCCTGCGGAAATATTAAATAGTCAACGGGGAAGACATTACGGAACAAGTTTTGATCGCACTCCAGATTACTGGTAAACTGGATTCGTTCATTAATAATCGGTATGTCGTGGAGCAGACTGATCTTTATCTTTGATTTTTCCTTCAACACTTTCTTGAAATGACCGGGATCGAGACTCTTGATAAATTTTCCATTCAGTTCTTCAATGGAGTCCCCGGATATTTTTTCGATACCGTACAGCGCCTTGGCTGAAATATCGAGAACCCTCCCATAACCCGTATTGCGCGCCGCTTCCCAGTAGGGCTCCACCAGTTTCCACCTCTCCATCAGAGGCAGTTCATTGTTGATCACCCTTTCATAATCAGCAATGGATAAACCTGCCGATATTAAATCGCTGTTGAAATACTGTGTCAAATACTCCTTCAGGATATCGGTATCCCTTTCACGCAATTCTTCAAAGGCCGGGAGATGTTCATGGGTATCGATTATTTCCAGACCTTTTACATATTCGAACAATTCATCATATACTTGTTGGGATTTCATCTCTTAGTACCTTCCGGGTAAATCGTTCCATATCATACCTCACTTTGTGTACGTCTTTGTATGATATGAAACACCGGATTCCGCATAAATGCAATGATATTAACAAGTCCTCGGCGCATTTCTCCTTAATCCACTTCAACAGTGATACTTTCTACGATATGCTTTGCGGTTGTAATTTTCGACAGATTGATGTATAGCAGAAAATAACTAATCGGTGAACAAGACAACTATAAAAATCAATGGAGTTGATATATAATGAAACAATTGAAATTATAACTCTTATTCTTAAATGGAGAACATAATGGACCATTACATCAGCGACAAGGTAGTAGTGATTACAGGTGGTTCCTCCGGCTTCGGACTCGAGACCGCAAGAATCCTGCTTGAAATGGGTGCAAAGGTTGTAATCACTGGACGCAACAAAAACCGATTGGAAAATGCAGCAAAGGATCTGAATCATGAGAATCTCCTGACTGTCCAAGCGGATGCTGTCGAGACGGGAGATTGGAAACGCTTGATTGTGAAGACAGTGAAAATATTTGGACGTATCGACGTTTTGGTCAACAATCACGGAGCCGGCGTCAGGGTAGCACCTACGGAGGAGATGGACGATGATTCAATTATGAAGATCATCAACATCAATCTCACATCGGTCATCAAAGGCTGCCGTGAAGTGATTCAGGTAATGAAAGGTCAACGACACGGACACATCGTTAACGTCTCAAGCGGCTGTGCTCATCACTCCTGGCCTAGTTGGGGGGTTTATACTGCGGCCAAAGCGGGAATTGTGGGTTTCACACGCTGCCTGCACCTCGAGATGTCTGAGTGGGGGGGGAAGGCCACAAGCTTCATTCCGGGTGCAGCCCGAACGGGATTCTGTGATGCTGCAGGTATCGACAGCAGCTGGCAGGAAGGCTATCCTGGCAGCCATGAGTTTGCCCGCACCATAGTGCACTGTATCGACGTACCGGAAAACTCTGTCGTCGAGGAGGTCAATATCTGGGGAACAAAGCAAATCAGTGAAATGCTGAACCCATTCTGATCAGGATCTAGTTCTCTGAATCCATCTTCTCCAGCTCTCTTCGCACAAGCTGGTCTTCATATCGCTTCATCGCGCCGCCTTTGAAAATAAAAACCTTGAAAAAATTTGCCAATATGAATGCACCCCATATCCCTGCCGGCCAAAGCCACCACTGATTGCCACCTGAATTGGTAACATTGTTAATAACAGCAAGGACTATCATCACAAAGACATACGTACCCAGGTGTCGCAAGAAATCGACTTTGCTTTTAGCTATCTTTTTCGCCATCTCTTGCCGCTTTTCCTTGTCTTCCATTCTATCCTCCTCATTTTCCTTGATCATACCATCATAACCAAGGCCGTACAGAAGATTTATATTTGAGATACTCCTCACAAAACTTATTAGTTAAATAGCTTTCTTCCTGTTAAATTGCACCGTACATCACCAGAAAAACCGATGGTACAAGCAAACCAACAATCCATAGATTATTAAGCATTAACAGAAGTATACGAAATGCCTATATAAGATTTCTCTCACGTCAGTATATGTTACCGTATAATTCTCAGCCTCATTATCGCTTCCCCAAAGGTTCATATTCCTTGTTGCGAAGTATGTTTCTGTAGGCTGGGCGGATGATCCGTCCCCCGGAAATCAGCTCCTCAATGCGATGAGCGCACCAGCCGGCAATACGGGCGATACAAAAAATCGGGGTGTAGAGTTCGTGTGGGATATCCAGCATGTCATAGACAAAGCCGGAGTAGAAGTCAACATTGGCGGAAACTACTTTGTTCGAGTTCTTTACGCTCTTGAATACGCCGGGAGACAGGCGGGCAACGCGCTCGTACAGTTCGAACTCCTTACCCAAGCCTTTTGAACCGGCCAACTCTTTTGCCTTCTCCTTTAACAAAACCGCCCTGGGGTCTGACAAGGTGTAGACCGCATGGCCAATCCCGTAGATAAGACCCTTGCCATCGAAGGCCTCCTTGCGCAGTATCTTGGCAAGGTACTCTTCCACCTCCTCGTCATCCTGCCAGTCCTTTACATGATCTTTGATATCTGCCATCATCTCCATCACTTTGAGATTGGCTCCTCCGTGAAGAGGTCCCTTGAGGGATCCCACAGCGGCGCCTATAGCCGAGTAGGTATCAGTCTCTGTGGAGCTGACCACGTGAGTCGTGAAGGTGGAGTTGTTTCCTCCACCGTGTTCGGCATGAAGAACCAGAGACAGATCCAGCGTCTCCGCTTCCAGCCGACTGAATTTGCTGTCCGGGCGGATCAAGTGCAGAAGGTTTTCAGCCGTACAGAGGTCTTTCTGGGGACGATGAATAAACAGACTCTTACCGTCGAAGTAGTGACTCTTGGCCTGGTATCCATAGGCCACCATGGTGGGAAAGCGAGCAATCAGCTCAATACTCTGGCGCAGTACATTTTTCAAACCGATGTCATCAGGATTGGGATCGTAGGAATAACACACTAGGACACTGCGAGCCAGCTTGTTTACGATTTCCCGACTCGGGGCTTTGAGAATCATGTTTTCCGTGAATCCGTTGGGAAGAGCCCTGTTTTCCCCCAGGATAGTCGTGAACTGAGTGAGCTGCTGCCGTGTGGGCATGGCACCAAACAGAAGGAGATAGCAGACCTCTTCAAAACCGAACCGCTTCTCCGCCTGGAATCCATTTGTGATATCTTTTACGTTGGTTCCCCGATACTCGAGTCGGCCTTCAACCGGTACAATTTCTCCCTCATCGATAATGTATCCGTGCACGTCCCCGATCTCTGTCAGACCGACGAGAACTCCGGTACCATCCTCATTGCGCAGACCCCGCTTTACCGAGTATTTTTGGTATAGGTCGGGGGGGATACGGTTCATTTTCTCGGCATTGCGGGTAAGTTCATCAAGCAGCGCAGTGTCGATCTTTAAATCGAGCTTATTGTCATGATTCATCCGGGTATCCTTGTTTTATAATGAATATAGTTTTAATAATTCAAGATTCACCAACATACATAAAGTAGCTAGAAAATAATCCAAAATAAATACTTCTAAATGCTTTTACCGATGGCAAACGTAATTTTTCTCATAAACATGAGACCCGGAATAACCAATTATACCCGAATAAACCTGAGTTTTCGCTAGGTAAATTGCTTCAGTCGTCATAGGGTCGTTCTCATTGGGTACGTTACCGCGGAGATCAAAGACGTATATAATACACCCTTCACTTGCAGTCGCTCAGTATAAAAACATGCTCATAATGTATGAGGTATAATACTATATTTATTGACAGTGTTTTGTATGGAGAAACCTAAATGACAAACACGTATACTGCAATAATAAAACAGGATGGAAAGAAGCCCTTGACTTTAATCGGCAAGAGGCAATTCAAGCTGCTGCCCCTGAGTATATAGAAGAGCCGCTTATTACCGGCCGCAATGAAATAAAAAAATCGAGAGGATAAGAAGTACTCTCAACCAGCCAAGATCATACCGCCTTTTCGGTTTTTCCATATTTCATATCTCCTTTACTAAAACCAACCAAACTTGAACACAATGGTTCCTGTAATTCCTCTCACATCGCTACTACTCAACCCAGGCATGCCTTGTATGTTATCCACCCACAGGTAACCAACCCCTGCGTTTATCCTAAACCAGCTCATGATATTGAGTTCGCCATTGAAAGTCGGCTCAATATAGAAAAACTTGTCTTGAAAAAACCCGCCATCAATCATTTCGACCTTGCCGCCTCCTATGCCTGTATGAATCGTGAAATGCAGGACCGAGTCTGATCGCCATATGTACTCAAGTTCGAATCCACCATACTCCATTTGCAGATCGTTACCATCAATCGTTATGTTGTTTGCTAGACCATAGAAACCACCACCGATCACAAAGGTATGGTTGATTATCCAACCACCGCGGCCACCGACTATAACCCCCAAATCTCCGCCCAGGGACATGAATTTTATGACCGGTCCACCGTATCCCCCATGGTCAACTCCATCACCAACAATTGTTTTCTCCTCAGCAAATGCTGAAAATGGAATTACCAAAACCAAAAAGATGAAAATCAACAGATTCTTTTTCATAGTGTTCCCCTTTTAATACAATAAACCGCTACGAATTGTAACAATAACTGTGAAGAGTCAACTCTCATCCGAAATCTTTTTTCTTATCTATATTCCTGAGAGCCGGAAGAACTCTTTCCTGTTATCTTTATTGGTCCATTTCCGAGTATCAACATTTCTTTTCCCCTTGATTCCCCGACGCGGAGCACACCAGAGCTGGACTGCAGGTCGAATGAAAAATCGTCAAAATCATTTTCAAACTCAAAGCTTATCCTCCCGGAAGAGGTCTGAAATGAAGAGTTACCTGTCAGTTTCACGCTATGTCCATTCAGTTTTCCCGATGTTGCGCTTAAATCGAGCATACCCGTCTGCTCATTGATGGTGATGCTACCAGAACTCGTCTCTGCCACGATATCACCAACGATTGCCTCATAGGATTGTCTACCCGAACTTGATTTGGCCTTGATATTACCGTCAATTTCTTCATACGTTTGACTCCCCGAACTCGATTCAACTGACATATTTCCGGCAACGTCTCTGGCCGATATCCTCCCAGAAGAACTTTCAATGTTTAATGGACCTTCACACTGTTGAATATCCTGGGACCCGGAACTGCTTGATATTTCGATACGGGCACTCAGATCCTTTGCTTTGATTTTTCCTGATGAGGATTTAAGTCGAACAGTGTCCGTTTCAATCCCTTCCACCGCAATGCTTCCGGAAGAAGTCATCAGGCTTACGGTAATATCATGGGGAGCACGAATGCTTATGAGCGCTTTCTCTGTGAATGGAGGGATAACAGCCCTCTTCTTTTTAGCCTCGACTTCCAGGACACCTCCACTTTTGGAATGAATCACTTCAACATAGTTACCTTCATAGAGGTTTTGCGGTATCAATATTCGACCCTCCACACTGTCACCAGTGTACCCTGAAACCTCCACTGTAAAAAACATGCCATCCACCTGAAGCTCATCTACCCCGCTATACTCGAATGTCTCCTCAACAGGGTCTGCCTGGGCCTCAAGTGCAACAGAGGATGTCGTTCGGCTGCACGATGATAATGACGAAGTAAGTATCAGGATGGATAGGGTGAAAAGCAATAGTTTGAAAATAAAATTCATCATGCTGCTCAACTCGCGGTTAACATGCTTCACGATACGTCTCTCGGTAAAATCGTTTTTTCTCTTCATT
>CBFDDP010000028.1:0-26813 GCA_965603595.1 uncultured bacterium | reverse complement strand
GGATCATCGTCGCGCACCGCTGACCTGAGCAGTCCCATTGCATCGTAGGCCGTTGCAGGAGCCACGATCTTGATGCCGGGGCAGCTCATGAAGTAGGGTTCCAGGCACTGGGAATGCTGTGCGCCCCGTCCGGTTACACCCACGGGAGCACGCATCACCACGGGCATCTTCAGCTTGCCGCCGGACATGTACCGCAGTTTCGCGATCTGATCGACCACCTGATCCATGGCACAGAGCAGGAAGTCCCCATACTGCACGTCAGCTATGGGACGCATACCCATGAGTGCCGCACCACAGGCCGCACCGAATATACCGATCTCTGAGATGGGTGTGTCGATAATGCGCTCCCTGAAATCCTTCTCCAGTCCCAGGGTCACCGTAAAGGCCCCGCCGTATCCGCCGGGGATGCCGATGTCCTCACCGATGCAGAACACATTCTCGTCACGCGCCATCTCTCCGTGAATCGCCTTTCTCAGCGCCTCTGCAATACCCAGTCTCATCTCGGCACCTCCATACTCACATAGAGGCCTTCGTAGAGCGCCTCCGGGTCAGGCTCCGGGCTCTGCTGGCCGGAGAAGATCGCCTGTTCCACGCTCAGCTCCACAGCTTCCTTCAAATCCGCTATCTCCTTTTCTGTCATATACTTCCCTTCACGCAGGATTTTTTCGAAGAAGGGGATCGGGTCCCGTTTCTGCCAGTCCTCCTTCTCCTCCTGCGTCATGTAGTTGTTCGGATCACGGCGGGAGTGACCGCAAAGTCTGAAGGTTTCAAGCTCGAGCAGCGTTGGCCCCTCACCCTTCCTGGCCACCGAGGCTGCCTCCCGCGCATGGGCATATACATCGAGCACATCCATCCCGTCCGCCCTGTCACCGCGCATGCCGTAGGCAGCCGCACGATCGGCAATATGCTCTATCCTCATGACACGTTTCACACTCGTGGATGCACCGTAGCGGTTGTTTTCACACACAAACAGTGCAGGTACCCCATACACCGAGGCCATGTTGAGCGCCTCGTGAAAGGCACCCTCATTGGAGGCACCGTCACCGAAGAAGCTCACCGCAACCCTGGGCTCTTTTCTGATCTTGAAGGCCAGCCCCATACCCATGACTATGGGAAGGTTCCCTCCAACGATGGCGATGGCAGGAAGCATCCCCCTTTCGAGGTCGCCCACATGCATGGATCCGCCCTTTCCCCCGCAGCAGCCCGTTGTCTTGCCGTAGAGTTCTCCCATAATCGAATCCATGGAGATCCCCCGGGCAATGGCGTGACCGTGCGGCCGGTGTGTGGATGCAATAACATCGTCCTCTTCAAGGGCAGTGCACACACCCACGGCACATGCTTCCATCCCGATATACTGATGAACCGTTCCAGGCATCTTCCCCTCGAGGAAGAGGAAACGTATCTTCTCCTCAAACTGCCGTATCTCGAGCATGCGTCGCAGCATGCCCTCGAGGGCCTCTTTTCCGATGCTCTTCATCATCTCATTGTGTTTCATGATATATCCAATCCCTCCAGTATCTCTTGTATGCGCTGCATGAAAGCTGCACCCTGCGCACCATTCACGATACGGTGATCGAAGCTCCCGGTCATGGTACAGAGGGTCCGTATCACCATGGCATCGTCAGGGCCGACCACGAGCGCCCTCCTCATCCTGCCAATGGAAAGAATGCCTGATTGCGGTGGATTGATAATGGCGCCGAATTCGTCAACGGAAAACATGCCCAGATTGGTGACCGTGAAACTCCCGGGCCTCATGTCCTCTCTCTCGAGCCTGTTCTCCCTCGTTTTACGTGCAAGGCTTCGCAGCTGGGTATCGATTTCCTCGATACTCTTCCTGTGCACATCACACAGGAGAGGAGCGTACAGTTCATCGCCTGCGGCAATGGCAACGTTGATATCCACACTGCAGTGCGGCACGATGCTGTCCTTTTTGTAAAATCCATTCAACCGGGGCATCTCCTGAAGTACCCTGCTCACGGCATAGACGAAGAATGAATCGACCGCTGCCCTTTTCCCGTCGGGTTTCCGGTGTTCCTCCCGCCAAGCGACGATGCGGTCGCAGATGAGATCGGTTTTCAGATAGAAGTGCGGGGCTTCCATGGAGCTTCTCGTCAGACTGTGAGCCACAGCCCTCTGATGGGGCGTGAGTGCAGCCACATCGCCCTGAGGAGCCGCCAGGGCAGGCCCTCCAGCCTCTTGCTGTGCAGCTTTCCCCGCAGCCTCCCCGTCCACTGATGCGATGTAAAGCTCCAGGTCTGCCTTGGTAATGATACCCCGCGGTCCGGTTCCCCTGATCCTGTTCAGGTCGATGTGCCGCTTCTGTGCGATGTTTCGTACAAGCCTCGTGGCATGCACCTCATCCCCGGGCAGTCCTGCCGATGGGGCAACAGGGGAATAGGGGGTCCCGGAAGGCTGATCCCCTGATTCACCCACCCAAACCTTATCCTTCGAAACCACCTCGGCATGCTGCGACGCAACCTCCGGCGCCTGCTCACCCCTCTCACCGAGCACCGCAATGACGGTGCCGGCATCAATGACCGTATCGGGTTCGGCAATCAGCTTCAGCACGGTTCCGCTCTCGAAACTTTCAACTGCCATAGTCACCTTGTCCGTCTCCACTTCGCAGAGCGGGTCACCCTTCTGAACAGTGTCGCCCTCATGAACGAGCCAGTTTAAAAGCCTCACCTCATCGGTGGTCTGGCTCAGCTGCGGCATCTTTATCTCTACTGCCATACTGGTCTCCTCATAAGCCACTCACTCTTCCATCTTGAAGGGTTTTGGATGAAACTTTGGCGCCACGCGGAGCCAGGGAGTTGAAGGGCGTTCGATGTAACCCCACTTCTCGAGCGCACCTCTGAGAGCCTTGTTTTCCGGTCTGCGTGCATAGTCGGTGATATGAACACCCTCCATGACGGAGGCTATGGCCTGTTGCCATGCCTCGGCACCTGCAGTGTACCCGTCAGGATGACCGAGCATACCTCCACCCGAGGGTATGATGATGTCCTTCCCGTACTCGGGAATGAGGATGGGGGCAAGGCCGGGGTAGGTACCTGCCGCAGGCATGGACCACATCTTCTTGAAACCGAAGAAGGGTGCCTGGGCAACGTGCTGGCAGCGCAGTCCCTCTTCGAGGCTCACCATGGGTATGCTCGACCAGTAGGTGGGAGTGAGCGTCTGGTCTGCGCCACAGAGCCTGAGCAGCTTCGTGAACACGGGCCACGAAATGCAGTGCATGGACGCGATCATGTGGGAGTTGTGAACCATGACCGGTATGTTGACTTTCGGATCGCTGGTTACCTCACGGATTGCCGAAAGACCAACTGAATAGGTAATGAGCAGCCCGTTCGCACCGAGATCCACCGCTTCAAGCGCCTTCTCATGGAGCTTCGAGACTTCATCGGTTATGGAGCAGAAATAGATCATACGCTTGCCCGTCTTCTTCTCCGCTCTGTCAATGGCATCCATGACATGTTTGAGCCGGTCCCGGAAATTGTTGTTGTAGGTGTCGGAGGTCATCTCGTCGTCCTTCACCATATCGGCGCCCCCGATCGCTGTCTGATACACCTGATCGCCCGTCTGTTTTGGTGTCATACCCATCTTCGGTTTGATGATGTGAAGCGAGAGCGGCCGCTCGGGAATACCGAGCAGTTCCCGTGTTCCCTCAACACCGAACTTGGGTCCCTTGAAATTCTTGACCATGTTCTCCGGGAAGGTCACGTCTAAAAGCCTGATCTTCTGTGAATAGGCAAAACAGTTGCCTGCAATGGAGAGCAGCATCATGGGCACGTTGTTGTCCCAGGCATTGATGGGAAAGGCCAGCTGAATGACTGCGCTCTTCGTGTACTCGTCGTCACTAGGTATCTCGAAATAGCCCACGAGCTTTCCCGAGAGCATCTCCCGCACCTCATCCGATTCCTCCTCGACCCGCTGCCACGAGCCGGTCGACCCCTCGATGGCAATCGATTCAATGAGTTGATAGTGATCGATGAAATCAACCCCCTCCATACGGTCCTTCATGTAATAGGTTGCCACAATGTTGTTCTTCAGATCGATACCATCGAGGGCATGCTGAAAAATAACTGGATCATGAATACGTTCCATGTGTATATACTCTCCCTTCTCTTTTAGATTTTTAGATTCACCACAAAAGCCGCTTACTCTGACATATATGTGTAAGGCCGGGTATACAACCTACTGCACCATTAATCCTCGTGAAGCTTCTGAAACCATCCCCTCACGTCCCTCTCGACAACAGCCCCTCCCGGGCCACTGCCCTCTATCCGGTGCAGGGGGATCCCATTCCGCAGTGCAAGCCTGCGTGCCCGCGGTGAGATGGGTGCCCTTCCCTGAAGATCGTACAGCTCTGCCGGTCTTGCATGTTGGGCTCCTGTCTTCTGGCTCCCATCACCCCCAGTATCAGGTTCCACCTGCATTATTTGCACCTGCCCGGCGTCTCCCCCCTCACGGCCCGGAGTTTTTACCCCTTCCGTCTGCGGCCTGAACTGCGCATACTCCTCCCCCTCCTTACCGATGACGGCCAGGGGAGTCAGAAGCGGGGCCTCTTCGTTCTCATGGTAGAATATGTCGAGCAGCACCCCTGAAGCTACCGCTTCAATATCAAAGGTGGCCTTCCCCGTGTCCACCTCACACAGAATATCACCCTGCCGGACCCGCTCACCCTTTTTCACATGCCACCGGATGACCTGGCACAGCTCCATCTCCTCACTCTCCCTCGGAACAATAACGGGATAGGCCATGCTGACTCCTCTAAAGATTCGTCTTATCTCTGTCGAAAAACCGGAGTGCGTGCATGCGGGCATTTTGGGCAGCCTCGATGCCCACATCCGAATCCTCGACGACGATACACTGTTCGGGCTGTAGTTTCAGCTTCTCCGCGGCACAGAGGAACAGGTCAGGGTTGGGTTTCCCCCGCTTCACGTCCTCTGAGGTCACCACAGCGTCCACGGAAATGGAAAACTTTTCCATGATGGGAAGTATGGATTTCCTGGTGCTGCCCGTTGCCACGGCAACCTTCACACCCTTGCCCCGCAGTGTATTGAGAAGCTCGATGGTGCACTGTATATCAGTTGCCCGGTCCGTCCAGTCCCTGGCAAGTTCATTCTTGCGGGCATAGACCGATTCCACGTCCACCTCCACACCCGCCTGATCGGCGAAGTAGCCGATCTGCTCCCGCCCCGTCATACCGGCCTGATCAAAGAAGCGCTTCTTGTCCACGGGAACGCCGAACTCACGGCATGCCTGTGAATAGGCCTCATAGTGGAGCTCCATGGTGTTGACGAGCACGCCGTCGAAGTCAAAGATATAGCCGTACTGCATGTGTCCTTCTCCACTCTTTTCACCTGTAGACCACGGATTTGACCGCGTCTATGATGTCCCCGATCTGCGGTATCACTGCCTGTTCCATGACAGGTGCAAAGGGAATGGGGGTATCGGGCACGGCAACCCTCCTGATGGGTGCATCGAGATAGAAGAGTGCATGTTCGGCCACCAGAGCCGATATCTCGGCTGTCACCCCGCAGCTCATCACGTCCTCGCTCACCACGACCAGTCTGCCGGTTTTCTTTACCGAATCGATGATGGTTTCCCTGTCCAGGGGCACGAGCGTTCTCGGGTCTATAACCTCACATTCGATCCCATCCCCCTCGGCGAGCTCCCGGGCCGCCTTGATCGACTTGTGAAGCATCATGCCCGTTGCCACAACCGTAACATCACTCCCGGGCCTCTTGACGTCCGCTGCGCCGAAGGGAAGGAGGTACTCCTCGTCGGGTGCCGGGGTAAACACCTCACCCAGTTCTTGGACAGCGGTCTTCGCCTTGCCGCCCGGAGATGTCGCACCGTAGAGCAGCTTGTGCTCCAGAAAGAGCACCGGGTTTTCGTCCCTTATGGCAGTTTTCAGCAGTCCCTTGGCATCATAGGGAGTAGACGGCATGACTACCTTCAGGCCGGGAGTGTGAACAAACCACGCTTCCAGCGACTGGGAGTGCTGGGCGGCGCGGCCTGTCGCGCCGTAGGGCGCCCGCACGACCATGGGGACCGTCACCTGCCCGCCGAGCATGAAGCGAATCTTTGCGGCCTGATTGCAGAGCTGGTCCATACCGCAGGCAAGAAAGTCGTTGAACTGGATTTCCGCCACAGGCCTGAGTCCCGTAAGTGCAGCCCCAAGTGCGGCGCCTATGATGGCAATCTCCGATATGGGCGTGTCCCTGACTCGCTCCTCTCCATACTGTGCATGCAGCCCCTCGGTGACACGGTATGACCCCTCGAACACTCCGATGTCTTCACCGAGCAGTACCACCCGTTCATCCCTGTCCATCTCCTCTCTCAGTGCCTGATTCAGCGCATCCACAATCTTCTTTACCGGCATAGGGCCCAATACTCCTCCCACGTTTATGATTCCTTTTGGTGACGAGTTGGAAACTTGTCCTAGCGAAGCGATGTTTTCATATTTACCGTATATATGTACTGCCTGTAATCATGAGGCTTCGGGTCGGGGCTGTTTTCAGCGTAATCCACTGCGTCCTCTATCTCCCTGTCCACATCTGCATCGATGCCCTCCAGTTCCCCAGCATCAACCTGTACACTGCTCAGGAGGAAATCCCTGAACAGCACAAGAGGGTCCCGCTTGCGCCACTCATCCAGCTCCTCACTGCTTCGGTAGGCTGCCTTCTCGAAGCGGGAATGCCCCATGTAGCGGTATGTCTTGCATTCGATCAGCGTTGCCCCCTCACCCTTCCGCGCCCGATCCACCGCAGTGGCGGCCTCGTCGAACACGGCCCGCAGGTCCATACCGTCCACCACGACTCCGGGCATGTCGTAGGAAGCGGCGCGATCGGCTATGTTTTCCACAGGCGTTACCCGCCGGTAATGGGTCGAAAATCCGTACATGTTGTTCTCGCATACGAACACAACGGGCAGTTTCCACACCCCCGCCAGGTTGAGTGCCTCATGAAATGCACCCTCATTTGCCGCGCCATCGCCGAAGAAACAGGCCACCACCTGGCCGCTTCGCCTGTACTGGCTCGACCAGGCCGCACCAACAGCGATAGGCATCCCCGAACCCACGATCCCCATCGCTCCGAGCATACCTACACTGTAATCGGCGATGTGCATAGACCCTCCCATTGCCCTGCAGCATCCCGTCGTCTTGGCGAACATCTCGGCCATGAGCGCCCCGATCGGGGCTCCCTTGGCGATGCAGTGACCGTGTCCCCTGTGTGTGCTGGTTATGAAATCGTCCCTGTTTAGATGGGCACAGACACCAACGGCAACGGCTTCCTGGCCGTTATACTGATGCATGCTCCCGGGCATGGGCCGGGTAAGGAAGAGCTGGTACAGCTTCTCCTCGAATTTTCTGATCTGCACCATCCTCCTGTACAGAAGTAAGGCCCTTTCCCTCTCCATATTTACCCCCGAATCAATCGTCAGAATACACGGTCTATCCCCATCAGCATACACCGGGTTCCATCCCCATCAGGATGGGCCGGGATCTTCAATAGCAATGAGCCGCACCGGACACGAGTCGAGCCCCTCCACACTGAGGGCGAGCACTAGCAGCGTAAAGCGGTCCTGACGAAGCCCGCCCAAGTTTGCTGCAAATTCGATAATGGGTATCCCCTCTTCCATGAGAAACTGATGGTTGGGCTGATTGGGGGCTCCCTGCACCTCAATCCCCGATGCATCAGAACCGATCAGATTGATCTTTTTTTCCAGCACGAGCCACTGAACCGCTTCAGGTGTGATATAGGGACGCTCATGTGACCGTTCGGTACGATAGTGACGGGCGCAGTCGAAGTTGAAGAGGAGCATGTCACCCCTCCGTATTCGGCCCTCCCGGGACCTGATTTCCTGAAGCGTCACCGCCTCCCCAGCTTTCTTGTGGGTAAAATCGAGCAGCAGGGCATCGCCGATCAGCCGTTCAAGGGGAAAGCTCCCCGCGTCCATTCCATCCCTGTGATGATGGTAGGGAAACTCAATATGTGTCCCGCAGTGAGAAGACATGTGAATATCCTGCAGGATGTACCACACATCCCCATCAACCTTGTACTGGGGATAGAGCTCATCGGTCCGATGCGTTACAAGATCCAGATGGTACTCCTCCCTGCCCGGAATAAGCCTGTGACTGAGGTCAACTATCCTTCCCGGTATCATGCTTCACCCTTTGTCGAGAAGCCTCTGAAGCAACATGGTCGCCCCTATCCCTCTATTCTGAGCAGCTTCTCCGTCATCCTGTTCAATTTCTCTATGTCCCATATCTCCTTCCGGTAATAGGCAAGCAGCAGATAGAGCGCATCGATAACGCAGAGCTGTGCAAGCCGCGACGAGAGGGCGGCAACCTTGACCTTGCTCTCATAGAAGGAGGTACAGAGGAAATGGTCCGAGCAACTGCTCAGTGGAGATTTCATGTAATTCGATATGCCAACGGTCAGCGCCCCGTTCTCCCGTGCAATCTGCAGGGCATTGACCGTGATTTTTGAACGTCCCGAATGGGAGATGCCCACGGCAGCATCTCCCCGATGCAGTCTCTTAGCCGAGATGAGAATGTAGAGGGGATCGGTGTATATCTCCGACTGTACATCGATGAGACTGAACCGGAGTGCCGCGTCCCTGGCCACATTGGCCGAACCGCCGATACCGAAGAACACGATTCGCTTTGCAATACTGAGCTTTCGAGCCACAGCGATGAAATCATCCATGTCCAGTATATGCAGGGTATCCTCGAGGCTGTGAATATTGCCCCTGAACACCTTGGCGACGATCTCCCTTTCCGAATCTTCAGGTGATATGGCGCCGTATATCTCCGGTGCAACGGATGTCGCATCCTGTGCAAGCTCGACCTTGAACTCCTTGAAATTCCTGAACCCGATGGTACGGACAAACCTGCTCACCGAGGCCACGCTCACGTCGACCGCTTCAGCCATGTCGTACACGGAGAGGAAGAGTACCTCCTGGGGAGATTTCAGGATATGTTCCGCCACCTTCCGCTCCGCATTGGGCAGGCTCGGGAAGAGAGATCTGATTTTTGCGACAACAGCCATGTGTTATTTTGTTACAGATTATTTTTTATGAAGTGTAACTTAATTACAGCATTCGGTCAAGGTTTTTCATTGGACGGGACGCCCAATTCGTATACAATAACCGGTAACCTGTGCATTTGGAAAGCGGGGTGTATGGCTGAAAAGAAGGGCAGCGAATGGTTTGATACCTATGCACGGCGCAGAGGGGAATTGGTCTTTCATGACTGCAGTATCTGGCTTGGAGAGCCGGCCGATTTCCCCCTGGCGAAATCCTTCAGCTTCGAAGAGATGCAGGCTTACATGGGGTCCCACCATGTCGCGGGAGGGCTTATCTCACACTGGGCGGGTCTCACCCTCTCACCACAGAGGGGAAACGAAGCGCTGCTTTTGTTGGCCGAATCGGCTGCAGAAAACTGGCGCATGGTATTCACAGGCCTGCCCCTCTTCCCCTCCGATGCGGGTCCCCTGCCGGGTCAGGCAAAGCCGAACCATGCCCTTGCGGGGGTACGCCTCTTTCCGAAATCCCACGGCTATGTGCTGACACAATGGGTGGTGGGGTCGCTGCTGGACTGGTTGGAGAAACATGCCCTTCCGCTCTTTCTCTGGCACACGGAGATCGAGTGGACAGAACTGTACAGCCTGGCGAAGCAGCATCCGAAGCTCTCCATCATTGTCGAAACACAGCGGGAGAAGATACTGTACCATATGCGAACACTTTATCCCCTCATGCGCGACTGCGCCAATGTGTGTGTTGAAACTTCGAACCTGACCGGACAGGGCTATCTGGAGTATACGGTCCGGGAGTTCAGTGCCGAACGTGTGCTGTACGGGTCTTTCTTCCCCGTCAACGACCCTGCCGTTTCCATGGGCATGCTCCTCGACGCTGATATCGAACAGGGAGAAAGGGGCCTCATCTCCTCCGGCAACCTTCTCCGCATGCTGCACGGAGTACGCCCGTGAGACTCGTTGATGCACACATTCATCTTGACCCCCTTGGCAAGCTGTTCGCCACGGGCTACTCCCTCGATGCCTACCTGGAGCTCATGAAAAGACTGTCAATTGAATATGCGGTGTGCAGTGATCACCGGTCGCTGTTCGGGGGAGCATCGACAGGATTACAAGAGCTTTCCCGGGTATTCGAAGAATCCCATGGACATGTGTACTTCCTGGGAGTTTTCAACCCCCGCCACGCACGGGATGACCTGGATGCGCTTGAAAATGGTCGCACCCTGCCCGGATTCTGCGGGATCAAGATACACCCCTCCTTTCATGGCGTTCCGGCGGAGGACCCGGCCTATGAACCGATCTGGCGATTCGCTTTAGAGCACGCGCTTCCCCTGCTTACCCACAGCTGGAGTGTTTCCTCCCACAACCCGGCCCAGGCACTGTCAAAGCCCGAACGGTTCGAGCCTTACATCTCAAGATACCCCGCCGTACCTGTCATCCTCGCCCACGCCGGGGGACGGGGTGAGGGCAGGCATGAGATGATTCGCCTTGTCACACAGTACGACAACGTCTATACCGATTATGCGGGCGACATTTTCGATCTCGGGTTTCTCGAGTCATTGACCCAGGCCCTTCCTTCACGGAGGATTCTCTTCGGGTCAGACTATCCATGGCTCGACCCGCGTGCCAACCTGGGAAGGACGATGCTGGCTGATATACCGGCAGAGTTGAAGGAGCGTATACTGGGGCTGAATGCCATGGAACTTTTCGGATTGCATGATGATCAGAAGTAGACCATGCACACAAAACGCAGGATTACCGCGTGCAGGTATGCGGAAGAGGCACGAATTAGAGGGAAAGCCTCATCCTGAGTATATCGAGGCCTTCATAATTGCCGACCTGTACAAATGAACCCTTAATCCCCTCAGAGGAAAGCTTCAGGGCCTCTTCGGTGATGTAGAATTGACCTTCGTGCAGATATTTCTGACCCAGGTGGAAAATGGTATTGATGGATTTCGACACAATGGTACCCGTGTCACCCTTCCGCTTGTAGACCGTGTTGCCGATATGAAAGGCGATGCGGTATGAAAAGATCATGTCGAGCCCTGTTTCCTCGACACTGAAGATCTTCCTGGCGAGCATGAGCCGGAGACAGATGACCGGCGCCTCGGACTGCCGTCCATCATAGGGGAAGAGAATCAAACCGCCAATATCATTCCATATCCATATTTTTCCCGCCAGCTGGGTAATGGAGCGTTCGATATACCGTTTAAAGGAGTTCATGAGGGAGTTGAGCTGGTCTTCGCTGAGTGTGTTCTTAAAAGTTGACTGCCCGTCGAGCTCGATGTACATCATGCCGAATGTGTACTCATACCCTGATCGCACCGTACTCCAGTCATGTCCGCTCGGAATGACCTTCTGACCGTCAATGGTCGCTATCGTCGACTCCTCTACATCGGCTTCAAAGCTACGGAGCAATACCGCCCTGTTGAGCCGCTTGGCACTCATTCCCTCACCCAGCAGACTTCTGTTCAGATAATCGGAAGCGCCGTTGTGAAAGAGTGCTGCCACATCCTTGATCTTGCCCTCAGTATCGATGATGCCGTACCTGTAGTTCGTGAGCCGTGCCAGATAGGTAAGGAGCTTGCCCCACTCGTCATCCGTAAACCCCGCGATATCAACGTAGAGAAAGGCGCCCCGGTCGAAGGTTTTTATCCTTTTCCTGAGTTCGGAACGGGAATAGCACTGCAGATCATGGGACCGGCTCCGCTTCACCGGTCCAAACTGTTTTTCCACACTACTCCTGTCTGTGAAGAGTACAATGTCCACCTATTCTTCCCATCTGAGTTCGTAACAGTAGTAGGGCAGCTCCGTACCATTGTTGACCTGCCTGAGTTGCTCGACCATGGTCTGATTGAGCATCTGATACACGGCGCTGCTCACTGAAACCGTATCAGGTTTTGTGCATTTGGATTCAAGATGCATGATCTTCTTTATGGTATCGCTCTTTATATCCTCGAAATTGTGCCTGAACTGGCAGAGCCCGCTGTGTACCGCAATGCGGACCCTCAGGGGGTTGTTCAACACGGAGTGGACAAGGTTGTAAATGTAGAGCTCGTGGAGTATCTCCATGGCGCTTATCACCGCATGTACATTCTTGTTTGAGAAGTAGAAGGCAACCAGTCCCCCGTCACCCTCCCAGTTCCAGATACGGCCATTTCGTTTGATGATCGATGTCTGCACGATTGTCCGCAAATCGGAGTATGTTTTCTGTATCACATCTTCGGGATTCTGCCGAACAAGGGTTGAGTTCCCAACGATATCGATGCGCAGGAAGGTAAAGATATACTCTTCGAATTCCCTGAGCACGCCCCAGTTCATGGTCTGCATCACCCTGGGGTCCTCGGAGAACATATTGGTGTCCTTATCGTAGATGACACCTGTTTTTCGTATTTCACCGAGCATTTCACCCAGGTAGGGAACCCTGTACTTCCTTCCTCCCAGGCCGGTTTCACGTACCTTGATGAGCATGGCCACGAAATCGAACATCAGCTCACTTTCCTTCATGTCACGGACAATCTGACTGGCTGCATCCTTGTTTGGAATGGATATGTTTCGGGAGAATCCCATGCGTTCGTAGAGATCGTAGTTTCGAATGAATCGGCGTGCCAGGTGAATCATTGAACGTACGTCCATCGATTCGGCAAGTGCCCGGGTAGCCAGATGCAGGAGCCAGCCGCTCACGCGCATGGAAGAAGGGTCCTTTCTGATGAAGATCGCCGAGCCTAACGAACTTCAGATTACGAATCACTATTCGCCTATTATTTAGGTCGGAAATACATGGAGAAAAAATAAACAAAAGAGAAAATTATGTCAAGGAGGGAGGTTCCTTCAGCTCTGAAGCAGCTGCTCGTAACGGTCAGAAGCCTCAACCCAGGGAGTATGCTCACCGGGCTCATAATGGGCGATTTCAGTTGAACGATGCGCAATCTCCCTTCCCTCCTGCAGGGAACTGATCTCACCTGTCCCCTTGAGCTGCATGAGAAGATTACCCACGGCCGTGGTTTCCGTCGGGCCGGCAACAACGGGCAGATCCATGGCATCGGCGATCCACTGGCAGAGGAGACAGTTCTTGGTTCCTCCGCCTACGAGATGAATAAGCTCAATTTTCTTGCCTGCGAGCTCCATCATCTGCCTGAAATTCCTGCACACCTTCAGGGCGATGCTTTCAAAAACGCACCGTGCCGTTTCCCCCATGGTTCCTGGGACCTCCTGACCGTGGGCCTTTGCATAGTCTGCGATCACTCCCGGCATGTCTCCCTGTACCTGGCTGAATATGGGCTGGTCCATATCGAAGAAAACCCTGAAGGGAGGCGCCGTCTCGGCTGCGTCCACGATCTCTTCCCAGGAGATATCCCTTCCGAGGTCGCGAATCCATTTTTCCCTGCACTGCTGTATGATCCAGAGCCCGTTTATATTCTTGGCGAGGAAGCTCTTTCCCTCCGCATCACCTTCATTGCCAAAGCTCTGGTGAAAAGCACTCCGGCTGAGCACGGGCTCCTCGGTGGGCATACCGTTGACGCACCAGGTCCCCATGCTGAGCCACGCCCAGTTTTTCTCTGAGCGCAGAACAGGAATGCCCGCCTCTGCAGAGGCAGTATCATGTGTTGCGGGTACAATGACCGGAATGGCAGGTACCTCGAGCTCATCGCACACCGCCCTCTGCAGCGCACCGATTCTCGTACCCGGAAGGACAACCTCGGAAAAAAGTTCGCGTTTGAGCCCAAGTTTATTAAAAATACGGTCCTCCCAGCGCTTCTCCTTCTGGTTGTACAGGACCATAGTTGCGGCATTGGCGTACTCGTTGGTCACCTCGCCGGTGAGGAAATAGTGAAATAGATCGGGCATCATCATGAAACGGTGCGCATGAATATATTCCGATGCATTGTCCTGCGCGAGCGCATAGAGATTGTAGACACCCATGATGGAGATGGTGAACATGCCGGTGTACCTGAAGAGGTCCTCTTCCGGAATGGCCTTGAAAACCTGCTCCGTAACGCTGTTGCGCCTCTCATCACGGTAGTGCACGGGGTTGGCGAGAAGCTTTCCGTTCCTGTCGATGAAACCGTGATCGCAACCCCAGGTATCCACACCGAGGGACGCGATCTCGCCATATCTCCCTACGGTCTTCTGCAGGCCTTTCTGCAGCTCCGCGTAGAGACCGAGCACGTCCCAGTAGAGTGTACCTGTCACCGAAACAGGATGATTGTCGAATCGATGCACCTCATCAAAACTGAATGTCCTGCCGTTGTAACTGGCTACCAGGGCCCTTCCGTTACTTGCCCCGAAATCGAATATAAGGTAGTGTCTCTTCTTCATATCCCTCACCTCATGGTAAACTAATGTGCTCCTTCCAGGAAGCCTGATGCCCGTAGACCGAGTGTCCGGAGCTCGGTTGTGCGGAGACCAGTTGGACCCTTACCCCTGTCATTTCCCTGTCCAATCGAGAAGTATGCCCAGGTATCCGGTCGAAGTCGGCTTGGCTGCATGCGTGGTGTCCGAATTTCCTGCTGACGAGGAGGGTTGGTCCGTTGTTTGCAGGAGAAGGGCGTAGGCGTCGGCCGCATCACCTGCACTGAACCTGTGCGTTACCAATTCCTCTACTCGAAGTATACCCTCCCGTATCAGGTTGAGCGTCACTTCGAGCCTGACCCGGTTGCGTGAATCGGGACAGTACAGGGTTATCTCCTTACGTCTGAGCCAGTGCCAGTCGATCATACTCTCTTCCGGCGGATAGAAGCCGTTGAGTATGAGTTGTCCATTTCTACCGAGCAGTTCAGCGGCCATGTGGACGGTCCTGCTGCTGCTCGCAGTCTCGAGAACAATTGGAACACCATCCGGGTAGCTGTCTTTCACGAACTCCACGAGTGTATTTCCTGAGTTGTCGAATACCTCGTCAGCGCTGAACCGTGTAGCCAGGTCGAGCCTGTCAGGGTCGAGCCCGGCAATGATCACATGGGCACCCCTGCTCCGGAGCACCTGCCCGGCAAACTGGCCCACCAACCCCTCACCTATGACGACCGCCACATCACCCGGCGTTACCTGCGGCTTGGTGGCACCATTATACCCCACCTGGGCCAGCAGAAGCGCTGACCCCTCAAGCGTGGAAACATCGCGGGGCAGCTTCACAACATCCTGCAATTTGTTGATGTGTATTCTCACATGACCGCCCCACCAGGACCCGCTGAAACTGTCCGGTTCCCTGCAGTTCCTGCTGAACACCCGGTCGCCCGGTCTGATACCCCTGACCCGGCTCCCCACCGCAGCCACCGTACCCGCAGCCTGATACCCGGGTACGTGGGGAAAGATAAGCGGCGGCATGCCGGGAATCATAAGCCTGTCAGTGAGGCACCAGCGCTCGGTACCGTTGCTTATACAGGAGTATTCGATTTGCACAGACAGCTCGTCGGACCCCATCTCGGGAAGGGGAACCTCTTCAACCCTTGCTTGTCTTGGTTCGGGGAACACAACAGCATCTGTACGGCTCACATCCATTTCTGCCGCCTCTTCGATATTTCGCCCATGATTATTCCGGGATGTACAGATAATCCCGATAGGGTATAGGTGAGATCTTCTTCAGTCCCAACCAGAAGGCAAGCTCCTCTACGAGCTTTGTGGCATTCTCGAGCACCATGGGATAGTGATGGGGCAAACCCTGCACCAGCATGGTGTTTATCAGGTCGAGCACCTCAATCGGTTCACTGTAGAGCTTCAGGTTCCTGACCCATCCCCTGCTCCCATGAAAGCTTTTCTTCTCGTTGCCCAGTGTCTTTCCCGTGAAATAGTAGAAACTGTCAGCCTCACCGATGAACCTGAACACCGTCATATCGGACGGTCTGAAGACGACGTCGGTGATCGGGCCGGCATCCTTGAGCCGTTCATCCTTCGTGTAATCCGCGAAGTAGTGACGGTCGAGCCGTACGCCCCTCCCGTCTGCCATGTCAAAGGGGGAGGTGCCGCAGTGCCACATCATCAGTGTATTGTCCTGGGTGTCGAACTTTGACAGGTCCATGAGCACGGTAGTTGACCCGGTCAGATAGTGCAGGGCAAGCATGGACACGGTGCTCAATACATCGGCCTCGCATCCCGCAACGATCCCAGTATTGTTGAGCAGCGCGTTGATGAGGCAACCCGACATGCCCTTAAGGGGCATGAGTTTCGGCCAGCATGAGAAGGCGACCGCATCGTATTCCTGCGCATCGCAGAGGTTCCTGATGGCACAGTACATCCTGACAGACAGTTCGATCTTGTCCGACCCGATGCGCTCGCTTGTGGTCTGGGAGTTCAGTCTGTCAAGCTCCTCTCTCACCACATCCTCGGATATCTCCTCTCCCATGGCGATGATGTCTTCGACCTCGTAGTCTCTCGACACATCCACGCCCACATATTTGTATATGTCCCGTACATCATTGTAGTGATTGATATGACCGTCCGCCAGCTTCCCAATCTGTGCCACCCGGGCATCCCTGAGGTTCTTCTTTGCGGCAAGCACTCTGACCGTAATCTCGAACCGGGACTTGAATAGAGGACCATCGAGGGGGCCGAAGAACCACTTCACTTTTTTGCCACCCCCCTTGAAGTAATTGCGCGCTATGCTCGCATTCTGAGAGAGATTCACAAAGGAAGCGAGCGGCATGGGGCCCTCATCACGCGGCTCCTCGATTGCCCACAACCCAACATCGGCAGTTGCCTTCATAACCTCGTACACCTGATCACCAATGATGTAGGCAGGAATGAAGAGGAGGAGAAAATCCACCTGCTGCGCATCGAGTTCGTTTCTGATTCTCCTTGCCTCCTGTACCGTAAGCATGGGCTTTGTGAAATGGATGATTTCGAAGTTCAGGTCCCCGGACATACGGTCGAGTTTTTTCTGATAATCCGCGAACATGTCGAGGCCAACGGTTGAGAAGCCGTCCATGAACCCTGCTGCAAAACCGATCTTTAACTTTTTCATAAAAAACCCCTTTCGCTCAGGCTTTCACTGCACTGTGTAACTCGGCCATGCTTGTACCCAATCCTCCTACCGCTCTTGCGGTAGCTCTACACACCGAAATGGGTTTCTGCATCGGTTACGGACTCATCAATAATTTCCAGCGCTCGAGAGGCGAGTTTTTCAGTCATAATGAGGGGTGGAGCTATGCGAAGGATATTTACCCGCTGGTATCCAGGCAAGCCCCTTCTCACATGCCCGCATCATCTATGATATCATTGAGCCGCTGCCTGTAATAGGTAAAGCTCTCCCAGCTGATGTCCTGGGAAACCGCATGATCGATATGAGGAACATACCCGCCGCTTCTCATGACAGGCTCCACCCTTCTCAGCTCGGCATCGATGAGCCCCCGACTTCCCTTGAACAGCATTCTCTTGTCAACCCCCCCGAGCATCCTGAGCTGCGGATAGGCTTCACGGATCGCCACAATGTCATTCATCGCCTCAAGGGGAAACAGCCCGTTTACACCGGTTTCGACCCACAGGGGTATCAGCTCCTCGACAAGGCCGTCACAATCAACAAAGACGTATTCGACACCGAATCCCCTGACAAAAGAGACCAGCTCCCTGTAATAGGGCGCCATGAACTCCTCGAACATCTGAGGAGATATCATGGACCCTCCCCTGTATGCCATATCCTCGAGTACAAAGACACAGTCGATGTCGAATTCTGTCAGAATGAGCGACCAGTACTCCATGACAAAATCTAGAAAGAAGCGATTAAACTCCTTAATGAGACCAGGATCGTCGTACAGGGCGAGCATGTACTGCACATCACCCATAAGGTAGCGCGGAAAAAAGGAGAACCCTTGGGGATTGCCCCCGAGGCGCACCGGGAAATTGCGGTTCTGCAGGTAGTTCTTCATTGAAGCGATGTCCCGCGGGAGGCGTTTTGACATATCACGGTCATACTGTTCAGTGTACCGGTAAAAATCCTCTCTGTTCTTAATGGGAAATTCCACATTGAAATGGGTGGCCGCGTTGTCCTTGACCTGCTTCTTCGTGATGCCGTAGCTGTCACGAAGCACACGGTAATGGCTGTTTTCCTCGAGCAGTTCTGGTTTCAGAGGAGGGCTCAGATCAACGGGGAATTTGGCAAGATAGGAATCGAGCATCAGTTCCGGCATGACATTTTTATCTACAAGCTCATCCGAGTCGGGTGAAATGGGTTCGCCTCCCCGAACAAGGTCACCGTCGAGCCTATAGTCGGGAATCCCCTCCCGTCTCAGTAGTCCCTCTTCAAACCAGCGCCGTACACTTCCCGCCCAGTAGCCGAATTCAGTCTTCATGTTCGAAGCACTGTCCTGGAAGCTCATGACTGCGTGAAACTTCTCGCGGGCGTTCATGCCAGGGCTCTTCTCCCTTGCCGGTACGTCAGTATCGGGTACCGCCTACTTGAGAACCAGTTCGCGGATGAGTTCCATGTTGTCGGTAAAACGGTAGCCTTCCATATTGCCGTCTATTTCCGCGGCGTGCTCGGTGAGCCTGTCGGCCAACTCCTTGAACTTGTGCACCATACTCACGCCCAGCTGTAGTGATTTGGCCCGGTCATCCCGGGGAGCAATGATGTCTATGGCCTGCCACCCCTCGTAGTTGGTCTTGTTGAGATAATAGTAGAACTCCAGTATTTCCCAGAAGTTGACACTCCCAAATAACATGTCCGGGTCCGCATCACGGTAATTCTCGTTCAGGTGTATCTGAAAGAGCTTTTTATGAGTGTCGAGGATTACAAGTGATTCAGCAATATTCTCCTGGGCCATGAAAGAGTGGCCCACATCCAGAGCTCCTCCCACATTGTCGAGCCCCACATCTTGTAAATGCATCATGACCTTGCCCGTGTCGCTCGCATACTGCCTCTGACGAGGGTCTTTGTTCTTTGCCTCCACAGCGATTTTCATATCAGGGGCGTGCTCCCCAATCTCCTGCAGGGTTTCAACGAAGTATTTCAGCCCATCATAGTAATTCGCCTGAAAGGGATAGTCGAAGCCGTCATGGGCGGGCCAGAGCAGCACGCTCTCCGCCTTCAGTTCCGTGGCGAAATCGAGGCCCTCCTTGAACTCCTTGATTGCTTCCCCCCGTACCTTCTTGTCCGTGCAGCTGTAGGGCCCATTCTTCCATTTCCGGTCGCTCCACTGCTCCACAAAGACATCACCGATCTTCAAACCGAAATCCGCCACCTTCTTCAGCAGCTTGACGGGGTCCTTTGGCATAAGGGCTGGTGGATACATCTGGAATATACCGTCCAGTCCTTCGGTTTTTGAAAAAATCTCGAGCATCTGATCAATGTTCATCTCCTCGAAGTAACCGCCCGGAACGTAGCGTTCCGCATAGGTTCCGAGGCAGAACACATGGGCACTGACATGCAGTTTCATGGTATGCTCCTTTGCTTGGATGGTTCGTGTAAAAATGGTGTTTCATCATAGCACGACGCTGTTATATTTGGAATAATTTTTCGACGAATAGCATAAAAGAGAACAGAAATGCACAAACAGCGGAGAGTAACGGGCTATCTTGCAATACTTGGGGCGTCAGTTCTCTGGGGAACATCATTTCCCATAATAAAGTTCGGGTTTTCAGAGCTCCACCTCAGCCCCATCACCTTTCTCTTCACCCGTTTTCTGCTGTCCATCGCTCTGCTCTCGCCGCTGCTTGTGAAAAGGGCCGCACGCAGGGAAGTTGCCGTGTACATCAGAAAGCCTGACATCATGATACTGGGCGTCGTCAACGGTGCTGCCTTCTCCTTCCAGTTCATCGGGCAGTCCCATGTCTCCTCCATTGTGGCCTCCCTCATGCTGAACACCTATATCCTCTTTACGCCGCTCTTTGCCCGTACCCTTTTAGGTACGGAGATCACCACCCGTCAGAAGTTCGCTACCATGATCGGTTTCCTGGGAACGGCCGTCATTGCATTCGGGAATTTCACCGGGACCGACAATATACTAGGATCCCTTGTGGGTGTGCCCATGGTTCTCTTTGCAGGGGTATTATACAGTCTATACATCGCCTTTTCTGAAAAGAACATGAACAGCACAGGGCAGCCTGTGCTGATATTCTACACATCAACGATATACAGTCTGCTGGTGATCCTGATCGCGGGTCTCATTCTGAGAGATCTGCCCGGTATCAGGCCCGTTCCTCTTCGCGCACTGCTGCCCATCGCCTACCTGAGCCTGTTTTGCACCGTAGTGGCATTCATCCTCTATCTCTACGGCATTCACCGTCTCGGATCGGTGGACAGCGCGGTGTACCTGCTCCTGAATATCGTGGTCGGTATCATGCTCTCCTATTTCATGCTCGGTGAGGTGCCGGATCTTTTCATCTATGGAGGGGCATCTCTGATCTTCCTCTCTATCTATCTGATAAAAAAACCGCAACCGTCCTAGCAACGCCACAGGGTCCGCCCCCCGTCGAGGAGTATCTCCTGCCCGGTAATATAATCGCCCCAGGAGCTCGCGAGAAATGCTACCATACCGCCGATATCCTCAGGTGTCCCCACCCGCCCTACAGGTATCTGAGATTCGAGCTGCCTCCATTTTTCCTCAGTGGAGTACCGCTCCCGCACGAGGTCTGTTCCGATAACACAGGGATGCACAACGTTGGTATTGATGCCCTTCCTCGTGTAGGTCTTGCACAGGTAGAGCATCATACCTTTCATACCTGCCTTTGCGGCCGCATAATCGATAGCCCCGCCACCGCCGTCATAGGCTGCCGATGATCCGATAAGAATAATCCGGCCATAGGATTGCCGCACCATGTGGGGTATGACCGCTCGAATCCCGTAATAGGCAGAGGTGAGATTGAGGTCGATGTAATGCTGCCAGCCCTCATCGGTCATATCCTCCACCAGCCGTTCGCTGTTCTTCCCCACGTTGAGAACGAGCAAATCGATACGTCCTTTTTCCTCCACGATGGAATCCACCAGTTTCCGTATACCCTCTGCATCGAGGGCATCGAGCGGTACGTCACGGGCCTCGCCCTTTTCCTCCTCGATTTCGGCTATAAGCGAATCGATGCTCTCTTTCCTCTCTGGATTCCCCGTATGGGTAAACAGGGTGTAGCACCCCGCCCTGCTGAGTGTCTGCGTAATGCCCGCACCGATGCCCCTGCTCCCTCCTGTAACGAGCGCCACCCTGCCCTGTAGATCAATGTGAAGCACAGTATGAACCTCCCCTCCATGTAATCTGTATATTTATGATCACGATGGGATCAGCTGTTAAGCTCCTGTTCAAAAGTGTAGATGATCTCATCACTCATACCGCGGTTTACCCCGTAAACATCCGCTGGGCGGAACCCACAACCTCATCGATCGCAGCTCCCCTCTCGTCGTCAATGGTATACATGTGCGTACTTCCAAGAATTGCCTTCCACCGCTCATGGGCTTCCTGAACGGGGTCATAGTTCACGGCCTCCTCAACCCCCGTTCCCCTGAACCGTTCGAGCAGGGAAGGTACCCAGAGGCACTCCCTGAAATGGTTCGCCGTATGCTCAGTGTCGATGAAGAGACCGCCGATGCCCTGCTCGCGAATGAGTTTCAGGGATTCGTCGAAACGGTTTCCACCGATGCCGCTGCAGAAATGGGCCAACCCGCGGAGCATATCCATATCAAGCATGAGCTGTTCCGGTGAAAACACAATGCCTCCACCCAGTATGCCTGCAGTGAATATCGGTTCACCGGCTGCGAAGGCGCAGCAGGACTTCATAGTCCGTTCGTACAGGGCGAGCAGGCCCGGCACAGGTGCATCAATGAAGCCGGACCCCGTACCGCACCGCAGTCCGTAGCGTTCGCGGAAGAGCTGTGCCACGGCAAGGTCCTGCAGCATTGTCTCCGGGCCGGAAAAACAGACCGCCCCTGATTTCGGATTCATGACGCCGCTTATGATCGCCGCCTCCACAGGTGCGTCCACCCGGATAGCCTTGGCCATGGTCCACACACCGAGTATCTCAGCAGCACCGATCATGGCATTGGCAATGGGATACACGGGGCCCGCAATTCCGGTCATGGGCATGGGGAGTATGAAGATGCTGAGGCCCCGGCCGGCCATCTCCACCATAATTGCCGCTTCGGGACGGGTTACCCGGAGAGGTGGTTCAGTGTCATGAATGTTGACCAGGATGGGATGGCGAAGGTACTCCTCTGCCGAACCCTTGACAATGATGCCGATCTCCATGAGGAATTCAAGCTGGCGGTGGTCCATGATGGCTGTACAGCCGGGTTTGCTCGAATGCTTCGCCACTGCGGCTGCACCCCTGATGGCCACCATGGGTGGCTGTACCTGACTGCCGTCAGATTCCTTCAGATAGTGAACCGCATTGCCCACAGTGACGATTTCCGGTATACCCTCGGCGAGATGGACCATGCGCAGGAAGTCATCGGCAGTTGCAAGACGCGCCTCCCCCCTTTCATGATCGTAATACCGGGGGCAGCCTCCCCCCATGCTCACCAGCATATCCGA
Organism: uncultured bacterium; assembly: GCA_965603595.1. GTDB lineage: Bacteria > Spirochaetota > B62-G9 > B62-G9 > DRHN01 > JAGLSF01. The sequence goes on along the minus strand of CBFDDP010000028.1, from coordinate 4,330 downwards.
AGTCCGTTCCCTGAAGGGCGTATGCCAGCTGAAAGTCAGGGCATTGGGTGCATCGACCGTTGCCACTCCGCCCGCAAACCGCTGCTGCTCCTCCTCCTGTGCGATCTGCAGGGCCTCCTCCACAAGGGCCCGGGGAAACCGCACCCGCTCCCCCTCAACCGTGGCCCCCCTGCGGCCAAGGGCCTCGAGTGCATTATCGTTTTCGATTCTCATACCCGGATCGTTGAGTAGGCCCAAAGCTGCATCGTGCAGCATGTCGAGCTCCTCGTCCGAGAGCACACGCATAAAGTCAGTCAGTGGCCTCATGTCAGACACTCCAAAGGGAACTGTTTCATATACACCACAATCAATCTTCCAGTCTATAGACTTCGAGCGCATTGTCGCGCAGTATACGCCTCTTGAGGGACGTCGATATCTCCGCCAGGTACACACGAGTAAGATGGGACCTACAGTCGATCCAGGGGAAATCAGAGCCGAAGAGGACCTTGTTGTCCGGCAACTCCCCTGCCACCTGCTCGAAGTATCGGTAACAGTAGATGTCACCCCCAATATCCATGTACACGTTGTCGTACTCACGTGCCATCCGCATCGCCTGTACACGGCCCCCGCCACGCCCGCCCGAATGGCCGAGTACGAACCGCACGCCGGGGTATTTTTTCACGAATCTCTCGAATTTCTCCGGCGTGGAGAGGATTTGCATTGGATTGTAGCTTGACACACTCCACGTGTGCGCAACAATGGGCAAACGAAGGTTCGCGGCAAACTCCCATATGGGATCATAGGCATCATCATCGGCGGAGACGCCGTTTAAGCTGGGATGTATCTTAATGCCCTTAAACCCGGGAAAGGCTTCCGCTTCTTCGAGAAGCTTCAGGTCTTCCGGTCGTTTCGGATTGAAGAATCCAAGGTAGAAAATCCTTCCGCTCGAGTTCTCGAACTCCCGGGTCTCTTTTTCCAGCTCCCCCCGCTGATCTCCCATGAGAGAGCGCATGGAACAGAGATTTATGGCATACTGTATACGAAACTGGTCCATGCGCCTGAGCAGGGATGCCGCGTCTATCTCCGGTGAGAAGAACAGATTTGGAAAGCCAGTATGAGCGTGTGCGTCGATGATGAAGGAATCGATCATATACGTACTCCGTGCAGTATGGTGCGCATATTTTCACCCGCAATGAGCCTTTTTTCGCGGTCCGATATATCGGCATCCATGAGCATGCCAATGGAGGTCCAGGGATCGTTCTGCGGCAGAAATGAACCGAAGAGGAGATGCTCAGCACCAAGAGTGTGCACCGCATGGGTGATAAAATCCTGGCCCACGAAGTTCGATGTTTCCAGAAACACGTTTTCGTTGTTCTTCAGAAGGCTGTAGAAGATTCTGTTGTGGTACAGGATCTTCTGCCATTGGCTCTCAACAATGATTTTCAGTTCGGGGAAAGCTTTTGCCAGGTTGTACACAGATTCCCACTCGAGCTCCACGTGCCACAGAAAAAGCGGCAGCCCATGCCCGATGCACCACCTGCACAGGTCCCCCACAATCCAGGGGCTCAAGGTATAGTGGTGACTTTTGGGAAACAATCGTACACCCCGCATGCAGGTATCCGGTTTTTCAAGGCCCGGAAGTGGGCCCTGCTCCCGGGGGATGAGGGGAAGCCCAGTCCAGATGGTATACAGATTCTCCGACAAGCTCTCCTGCATCTCCAGCAAAGCTCTGTTCCCATCCTGCGCAGAGAGCGCGAGTCCGTCCCAGTGCGATAGAAGTCCACCGTGAATGGAGTACCTCTGCAACACATCCTCGAGAAATGAGACGTCCAATTCCGCTGCCAGCGGGAAATGCAGCGGTTTGCCCAACCAGATATTTGTGTCAAAGAGTTGAAGCCTCCTGACAGCCTCAGACTTTTCCCGTGAGATTTCGTCAATCGCCTCATCTATACCCATTACGCTTCCTTTCCTGCAGCCTGCTCTTTCCATGTATCATGATTCTCCGGCCTGAAGATTTTCCGTACAGAAGACCTTTCCATAACAGGGTGGAGCGCATCAATAGAGTCGAGAGCCCCTGTAGCTAGTATCTGCATGCCAATATTGCCCATAGCTGTCGCTTCAGCGGGGCCGGTTAAAACCTTCACATCAGCCGCGTCCGCAATCATCTGGCACAGGAGCTGGTTTCGCACTCCACCGCCAAGAACGGTTAGTCTGGCAACCCTGGTCTTGAAAATCTTCTCCAAATCTTCTATTGTCCGTGCATATGAACGAGCAAAGCTTTCCAGAATGGACCGGACCAGGATGCCGATCTCATCAGTTACTCTCTGGCCCGATGCATGCAGATAGGCGTTGAGCGTCTCCTCCATATTGAGCGCAGAAAAAAAAACCGGATCATTCACATCAATAGAGAGAGCAAACTCGGGAGCAATACTCGCCTCTTCAATGAGCCGTTCATAGGTTGTGTCGATCTCTCTCATCTTCCATGATTGGATGAGAGCCTCGAGCAGGTAAAAACCCATTAAATTCTTTGCAAAGAGAATTGAATCCACACCAATCTCGTTCAGGAACCCTCTTCTGTACGCTTCGGGGCCGGTTTCCGGCCCGGGGAGGAGAACACCGAGAATAGACCAGGTGCCGATGCTGACAAATGCAGCATCAGCTGCCCGATCAGTAAAGGAAACGCTGGCACTAATGGTATCGTGGCCGGCTACCGCGATCACGGGGGTATCACTAACGCCGGTTGACTGCTCCACCGCACCCTTCAGCCCTCCCCTAACCGTGCCCGGTTGTACGATATCTGGAAGGAGGGCACACGGTATATCGAACAGGTCGATGAGTTTAGGGTGCCACTGCCTCGTCCGTATATCCACCAGCTGTGAACCCCATAGAATGGTTTCTTCCGACTCTTTCCTGTCTGTTAAAAAACTTCTGAACAGATCGGAAAGGGGGAGATAGGTAGCGGCATTGTCGAGGTACCAGTGACCGAAGGTTTTCCGCATATACACAAACCGTGCAAGTGCGGTGATTGACATGTAGCCTACTCCCGTTATCTCATACAGCTCATGTTCATCGATCTTTTCCTGTATATCCTCGAGCGCAGATGCACTTCCTCGGTCACGGTAGGAGAGAGGGTTTGAAAGGAGATTACCCCTGCAGTCAAGCAACCCAAAGTCACAGTTGAAGGTGTCGATGCCGATACCTGAAAGCCTGCTGAAGCCGGATGCAGTGGCCCTCTTCAGGGAATGCACAACATTGTCCCAGAGGAAGAGCAGGTCCCAGTAGAGTGTCCCGTTCAACATGACCGGCCTGTTTTCAAATCGATGTATTTCCTGTAATTCAATCCGGTTTTCATACAGCACACCCAGTGTTGCTCTCCCGTTTCCAGCTCCAATATCAAGCGCGAGGTATGGATCAGAGCTCGCCATGTATCGCCTTCCATTTCATCTCGAGGTAGTATTTGAAACTGTCCAGCCTTACATCGGGCGGAATCGAGTGATCGATGGTGGGTATGAACCCGCCCTGTTCCAACAGCGGAGGAATGACACGTTTCAACTCACGCTTCATGGCATCCCTCCCCTCTGTCAGTACCCGCTTGTCAATCCCCCCGATCATGAAGAAGGTATTGCCGTATTTCCTTCGCAAGTGCAGAGGGTCAAGGCCCGCCGCAACTTCGATGGGGCCGAAACCCTCGACACCCGATTCCAGGAACAGCGGGATGAGCACCTCAAAGTTCCCGTCAGTGTCCACAATGATATTTCTCACTCCGTGGGATTTCAGGAACTCTATAAAAATTGTATAGTGGGGGAGGAAAAATCTCTTAAAAAGTTCAGGTGAGAGCAGTGGGCCGTTCCTGCCCGCAAGGTCCTCATGGATGTAATAGAGATCAAAGGAAACCTCTGACAGGGGTATAGTCAGAAAGGTCGTGATGAACTCCGTGAGGAAGCTCAGGCAGTCGTGCACCAGGCCAGGATCGTCATAGAACATATAGGACAGGCCCTCGGTCCCCATCCAGTTCCGAAGCATGCTGTAGTAGCCGAAGCTCGCAAAATAGCGATCGAGAAACATGGAAGGCCTGGCTGAGCTCTTCAACGCAGCCTGTGTCCCTCCCCAATCCTCCGGCAGCCGCCCCTCAAAATGCGTCTCATAACCCTTTCTGATTCGCTGAAAATCCTCCCTGGTCTGAAGGGGATGTTCGACATACCGGTCCATGCTCGTACGCATACCGCGAACCGTCCCCTCTTTCAAGGCAATTCTCTTTCGACCCATGCCATCAGTAAAGGTTACATACCGCTCACCCTCGCTGATCATCCGATCATCCGGGCATGGCTGCGGGAAGGTAAGGTTGAAGAGT
>CBFDDP010000027.1:0-27138 GCA_965603595.1 uncultured bacterium | reverse complement strand
CCATCCATGGCTTCACCGACATGCCCCACATCCTGTGGGTCATGCAGGCGGAGCCAGGCGACCGAAGGGAGTGCCTGAGGTAAAGGCGGAAGCCTGCTAAAAGCCGCGCTGTGCGATTCTTCTGAGTATATCCCAGTAGGCGCCGCGCTGGCCGGCAGCTATGGCGTCGACAAGCACCTCGTTATTGTCGTAGTTGTAGTTCTTCATCCTGTCCCCGGGATTGAAGAAGAAGAAACGCTCGTCATCTCCAATGAGACGGTCGATGTAGTCGAATATACCGGTAGAGAGGGCAGGCTCGATAAAGAACTTGGGTTCAAGGGGTGTTGCGCCTCCGGAAATACCCGCCTTCAGTGACCTGTTCTGTACCTGACGGGCCATGTCCGTACCGGGCCACACCCGTATGCCGGTGCTCACCCCGATGCGTTCGGCTCCGCATGTGCGGACCAGGTCAAGGGTATCCCTGATGCTCTCCCTGCTCTCGCCCGGTGCACCGAAGAGCAGATCGAGCATGACCACGATCCCCTCTTCCCTGCAGAAACGGACGGTGTTGAGTATATGCTCCGGGTTGAATCTGCGCCGCAAACGCCGGAGCATGGTTTCGTCGCCGCTGTCGGCGCCGAAATTGATTCCCACGCATCCTGCCCTGCGCATGAGACGGGCGAGGTGTCGGGTAAAGGGTGCCGGAGTGCAGTAGGCGTACCACCGCAGCCTGTCTCCAAGCCCGCTTCGAATAATCTCCTCACATACCTGCTCTGCGTGGCCGAGGGGTATGTTGAACTCACTGTCACAGGTGTGGATGTGGTCAATCCCCTGCCCCAGGAGATTTCCCAGTTCCGTGGTCACCTCGAGCGGCGGGCGGGTGCATACCCGTGAACCCTTTGCCAGAGGTTCACAGCAGTAGGTGCATTCCCATGAGCATCCCCGTTTCGTTTCTATGCCGGCCTGCCCGCCCTCACGGAAATACCGTCGATTGTCCACTCTGTTTCTCTGCATGGGAGGAAGATCAACCGTAGGAATGTCCCGTGGAGGATTTTGTAACCAGCCTTCACCATCGCGGCGAACAATGCCGGGACTGCCCCCCCATTCCTCATGCCTCTCCATGCACCGCAGCAACTCGAGCATTGCATACTCGCCACCACCGAAAATACCGGCATCAGCGCCGCAGGCATCAAGAATCATCTCGGGCATGGTCGAAAAGCCGACACCACCAAGCAGCATGAGGGCATCGGTAGCACTCCTCGCATAGTCAATCATCTCGAAGATTTCGCCTAGGAAGGAGTGCCTGGTCGAGAAGACGCAGTCATCGGTGTTGCGTATGGTGAAGCCGGCGATCGCAAACTCGCCCCCCTGGAAGAATCGGTCCATGGCCACCTGCCAGTCATCCTCCCAGCAGAGGTCGAGAATATCCGCTTCATACCCTGCGTGGGTAAGTATCTCGGCGATGTACTCGAGGCCGATCGGTGCGATAGGGGGAGTGATTCTGTTCGTATTTACCAGAGCGATGCGCAACATAGTGTCCCGTGGTCAGTCTTTCCATACCCGTTTTTTGTAGTTCTTGAATACTTTCTCTTCGGAGGAATAGATATCGAAGATGATCTCGTGGGGTTCAAACCAGAGCTTTATCTCCCGCTCGGCGGATTCGACCGAGTCGCTGGTGTGCACAACATTTTCAAAGAGGCCGCTCGTCAGAATACGGCCGTACTTTCCTCGAATGGATTCGGGGTCGGCGAGTTCGGGGTTGGTATCTCCGCATATATCACGAACCTTCTCGAGGGCGTTTTCACCGTAGTATACGAGGGCCATGACCTTGTGGCGTGTGTGCAGCTTGCCCGTAATATAATCGATGAGATCGTTGTAGAAGGGCTTACCCCTGTGCATCTCATAGTGCTTTTCGGCGAACTCCACAGAAACCCGTATGATCTTTGCACCGATTATCTGAAGATGGGTCTCGCTGAGCTGTGTAAGGACATTCCCTGTCAGTGACTTTGCGAGTCCGTCAGGCTTGATAAGCACGAGAGTTTTTGTGTTCGGCATTGCTTCCGCCCGTTCCTGGTGTACAATACTGTATACATTCCTACCAAAGTATAGCAAAATCGTCAAGTATATTAGGATGCATTCACGAGTAACCAGGTGGGTATCGATTTCCTAGATGCACAGCTTGATTTATGGCATGATTCATTATATCCTGGCATCAGGGAACTCTGGTCAAGAACAACTGTCTAAATGAGTAGCGAGAAACCCACACCCGATTCCGAGCACGTAAGAGCCTTTCAGGAAGGTAGGAAGAAGTCCTTCGATGAGCTGGTCATACGGTACCAGGACCGGGTCTTCAACATCTGTTATCGCATGCTCGGCAACTACGAAGATGCCAATGACTGTGCCCAGGATACCTTTATCAAGGTGTACCGATCATTGGCAGGTTTCAGGTTCCGGTCTTCCTTCTCAACATGGCTCTACCGAATTGCGGTCAACACCTGCAAGAATCGGCTGGTCTCATCGGCGTACAGGAGAAACAGGTCGATGGTACGGATCAATGGATCGACGAACGGGGACGGGGAAGAGCGATCCATGGAGATCGGGGACTGTACGCATACACCGAACGGTACCTTTGAGCGGAAGGAGCGTGAGGCTGTTATTCAGGAGGCGATCGAGTCACTTCCCGAAGACCAGCGCACGGTGGTCGTCCTCCGTGATGTCGAAGGCCTCGCTTATGAAGAGATCGCCGAGGTCACAGGACTGAACCTGGGAACCGTTAAATCGAGAATCGCACGGGCCAGGGAGAGGCTGAAGGAAAAGCTGAAAGGACAGATATAGATGAAGCACGGACATGTCCTGCACATGCTCAACGACTATGTTGATGGGCTGCTTGAAGAAGAGATGAAGGCAGTGGTTGAGAAGCATCTGGCCGCTTGCCACTCCTGCAGAGAGGAGTTCGAGCACCTGTGCTCTATGCGTGAGAAAATCGGCCAACTCCGCAGGGTTTCGGCCCCCCCCGGTTTCATACAGAGTATTTACCGCAGGCTTGAGACAGAGCAAAGGTCTCGCTTTTCCTTCCGTACACTCTTCACTCCCCTGCACATACGGCTACCGGCCGGAATTGCCGCTCTTGCGATGGCAGCCATTGCCCTCATCTTTGTGTTGAATGTGACGGCACCCCGGAAGATGCGGGAAATGGTGCCGAAACGTACGCAGGAGACAGAGACCCTCGTGGAGAGGGAGGCTCCCTCCGGGGAGCCTCTGGAGATGACGGCAGGTGCCGGCCCCTCAGGAGAAGATGAAGCCCTGAAGGAGAAGAAGGACAGGCCTGAAAGACAGGTGACAGCAGGGCAGGAGAAGGTACTGGAAGAGGAAGATAAGATGGAGGATCTCATCACCGCACCGGTACCGGAACGGGCCGGGGCCGAGGTCCGCATAGCAGCAGAACAGAAACCTGACGAGTATGAATCAGTTTCGGCCAAGAGAGCTGAGCCGGGGATTGTGCGCGAGCAGGCTGAGCCGGTCGAGATCAGCCTCTTGCTCTATACAGAGAAAGGCGATCGATCGGATAGGGAAGTATTCGGTGAAAAGACCCGGGCCGGTGGTATGAAATCCCGAAGTGCTGAGATGCTTACCACTGATGAGGATACGGCTGATTATATGGCCGAGGGGCCTCCCGTAGAGGGATCTCCTGACGAAGGCGAGGCGGCACCCTCGGTGGCTCCTGATACGATTATTTCATCGATTGAGCATCTGGTTCTGGTCGCCGGGGGAAGGGTCCTTTCCCTCGAATACGTTGATGAGGGTGAAATTCCCCAATCGATGGTAGTGGAGATCCCCACTCATGCGGTGGATGCATTTATTAATGATCTGATGCAGTTCGGGGAGACTGATCTCCCGAAGGAAATCAGAACCGGTGAGTATCGTGGCCAGGTCACGAATGACGGGGAAGCCTTTGCCATTAAATTTTTTTTTAAGTAATACCCCCCCAGTGCCATACTCTTTCCAGCCAATATGCAGAAAGGGTAATAACAAAACATGACAGCTATATCATTGTAGCTTCGATTATTATCAATTTCTGTAATATACAAATTGTCATTGTCCGTTTAAATGTGTACGTTTAAACTCTTGCATATACATGCAAGTGGTTTTGTCATGGTGGTCATAGGCTGTCTATAATAAAGCAGGGGGAATAATGAGCGAGGTTCATGTACGAGAGGGAGAATCAATCGACGCCGCCCTGAAGAGGTTCAGGAACGCTTGCATTAAAGAGGGGATCAAGGATGAGGTGAAAAAACGCAGATACTACAAAAATCCCTCCACACAAAGAAAAGAAGCGAGGCAGGCACGAGAGCGTAAGGCAAGACGCAAGCAATTGAGGAATGAACAGAAGGCAAGGGCAAGAAGATATGGAAGGCCTCGTTGAGAAGCGCTTTCATAATAACAACCAATGTCCTATCGAAATCATATCTGGGAAGTAGGGGGGTATTGATAACGGCCGGTGCGTATGATTGATAATTATGTGCCTGTGTCACCGATACATATGCATCCTCCGCATACTCGAGCGCATACTCACCATTGAAGACAGGAACACCGGCAGCTTTGTACTGACGATATCTTTCCATCTTTCGTTCCAATAGACCAGAGGATAGTTACCCTCCCAGCCATCCGGGTCATGTATCAGAATATAGTCCGGCAGTCATCGGGAAGGGGATCACCCTCCGGCCACTCCTGAGACCAGTACCAGCGCCAGTCCTCGGCTTCTCCGATGTCGATGTACGCAATGACCAGTTTCCGATGTGTTCCATCGTGTGCACTGCTCTGTTTCAGCCTTTCCACCATACCCCTTGTATCGAAGTATGTATCGTCAGATGACCAGTCAGTTCTCGTCGGTTCGAGGGCCAACATTCCTATCGAGACTCCGCAAGCTCATCGAGCGCCCTCTTTGTATTTACGTCCTGGATTTGATAGGCCCAGAAGCGCATATGTGACAGGGAAAAAATATGGGAACCTACGCCACACTCCTCCGGTCTAAGGAAATTGACAGGGGACAAGGAGGACAGGGACATGGTCCGAAAGACAATGCTTAAAATTGCTGTAGCACTGTTTCTCATCATTACAGGGGTGCAGTACTTGAAAGCCGACGGTGTGATGCTTGTCAGGCCACCCGAAGGCCGAGTTTCCACACCCCTTGCGGTTACCTATCATCGGGTCAGTGTGGATATACATGACGGCACGGCAGTGACGAAAATCGACCAGATGTTTCGAAACGATTTCGATACCGACCTCGAGGCAAGTTACATCTTTCCGATCCCCGAGGATGCGGCTATAGGCGAATTTGCACTGTACGTGAATGGTGAAAGGATGGGCGGTGAAATCCTCGACCGTGATCGCGCACGGCAGATCTATGAGCAGATTGTGCGGGAAATGAGGGACCCGGGACTTCTCGAGTATGTGGGGAGGAACATGTTCAGGGCAAGGGTCTTTCCCGTTCCGGCAAAGGGGCGGACGCGTGTTGAGCTCGAGTACTCGGAGACGCTTGCCTATGATGCCGGGATGTATACCTACCGTTATCCGCTGGACACAGAGCGGTTTTCTCCCACACCGCTCGATGAAGTCACCATAGCGGCGGACATATACTCCAGTGCGCCTGTTAAGAACATCTACTCGCCGAGCCACGATGTTGATGTCATCATGCGCCCCCACGGCGCATCGCTGGGCTATGAGGCGAAAAATCTGCTTCCAGACCGGGATTTTATCCTCTACTACACAGTTTCTGAAGAGGACCTCGGTATGAACCTCCTCACCTTCAGGGAGTCCGGCGAGGAGGGGTACTTCATGATGATGCTCTCGCCCGGTGACCTCGCAGGCAGCAGCCAGAGCAAGGATGTGCTCTTCGTTTTCGATACATCGGGGAGCATGAGCGGCGAGAAGATGGAACAGGCCCGTCAGGCATTGCGTTTCTGCATGAACAGCCTCGACCGGGACGATCGTTTCGGTATCGTGCAGTTCGCGACACAGGAGACTCTCTTTCGAAGAGAAATGGTGCCTGCGAACGAGAAAAATATAAGCGCTGCCCATAGTTTTATTGACCGCATAAGGGCGCGTGGCGGTACGAATATAAACGATGCCCTTCTCACGTCGCTTCATATGATCAACGGCTCCGACAGGCCGCGCATGATCGTTTTTCTCACCGACGGTGAATCCACAGTCGGCGTGACGGACCTGCATGAGATCCTTGGAAACCTCTCACGGGCCAATGAGGAGAGGGCCCGCATATTCGTTTTTGGAGTGGGTTACGATGTGAACACCCATCTCCTCGACAGGCTCGCTGAGGAGCATCGCGGTGTCTCGGAGTATGTGACACCGGGTCAAAACATCGAGGTGCAGGTCTCCGCATTTTTTCGAAAGGTCAGTGAACCAATCCTGTCAGACACAGCGGTGGATTTCGATAGGATCGATGTTTCAGAACTATATCCGGTTTCCCTGCCGGATATATTCAGAGGGACGCAGCTCATCATACTGGGCCGCTACCATGGAAGGGGAGGCTCCACTGTCCGTCTGACGGGTACGGTGAACGGGCAGAGTGTCGGATTTGACTATGAGGTCCCTTTTGCAGCAGAGAATCAGGAGCATGAGTTCATTCCGCGCCTCTGGGCGACGCGCAAGATCGGTTACCTGATGAGTGAAATACGGCTGAAGGGGGAGAAGGACGAGCTTGTGGATGAAATCATCAGCCTGAGCAAAGAGTACGGCATCATGACCCCCTATACATCCTATCTGGTACTCGAAAAGGACGCGGACTATGAGGAGTGGGGTGTCGAGCCCTCGGCGGAGCTTCGCACTGGCGGCATGGGCTTTAAACGGGCCATGGAGAGTGAGAAGGGTGAGGATGCCGTTGCGAGCTCCCGGGACATAGATGACTTGAAGGCGAAGTCTGTGGCAGGCGGGCCGGAGCTTCACACCATAAAACATGTGGGACACAAGACCTTCTACCTCAGGGATGGTTTCTGGATCGATTCGGAGTACAGTCCCGGTATGAAGGCCAGGGAAGTTGCCTATCTGAGCAGGGCCTATTTCAAACTGCTGGCAGAGCATCCAGGCCTGGGCAGATACTTTGCCCTTTCAGAGAATGTGGTTGTTGTGTTCGAGTCAAAATGCTATCGCGTGAGTGAATGAAAAGTCAATTCAGGAGGAAGACAATGGGAAAGAGATTTTATGGAATTGCCGGAATGCTGTTTCTGATGCTGTGTGTGGGTTCGCTTGTTCCGGGACCGGCTGTACACGCTTCACCAACACCTCGTGTTGAGGTTGTGTTCTGTCTTGACACCACCGGATCCATGGAAGGACTCATCGAAGGCGCAAAGCAGAAGATCTGGAGCATATCCAATAAGATTGTAGGGGGAGAACCAACGCCTGATCTGTACATCGGGCTTGTGGGATATCGGGACTACGGCGACCAGTATGTCACGCGGGTACACCCCCTGGATGACGATTTGGACAGAGTGTACGAGAACCTCATGTCCTTTCGGGCTGACGGCGGCGGCGATACACCGGAGCATGTGAACAGGGCACTGCACGACGCAGTGCACGCGATTTCATGGAGCGGGGACCTGGAGACCCTGAAGCTCCTCTTCCTTGTGGGGGACTGTCCGCCGCACATGGATTACGATGACGGGTTTCACTACCGTGACATCTGTCAGAAGGCGGTCAGGCAGGATATCATTATCAACACCATTCAGTGCGGCGATTACTATGAAACCTCAAAATATTGGAAAAGCATTGCCAGGCTCGGTGAGGGTGAGTATGCAGCAATCGCTCAGGAGGGCGGCATGAGCTTTATCGAGACGCCCTACGACGAGGAGCTCTCCCGACTGAACATGCTGCTGGAGGATACGGTCGTTCCCTACGGTTCGGTGGCAAAGAGGAAGGCCTATGAGGGCCGCAAGGAGAAGGTGACTGCCATGGCGCCTTCAATGGCAGCGGAACGTGCAGCCTACAAATCGGTGGATGACGATATGGGCGCCTATGATCTCATCGATGCCCTGGAGGAAGGAAGTGTAGAACTCGACGGACTGAAGGACCGGGACCTTCCCCCTGAACTCCGCGGCATGACGTTGAAAGAGAAACAGGCGTATCTGAAGGAGATGGAGGAGGAGCGTGAAATACTGATGCAGCAAATAGGCGAACTGAGCGCGAAGAGGTCCTCCTATATTGCGAAGAAGCTCGAGGAAGAAACTGGAGAGGATTCTTTCGACGAGGTGGTGCAGCGGTTCATCGAGGAGCAGGCTTCTGACAAGGGTATACGTTACTGACAGGCCCGCCCTTCGGTGGATTCCACCCTTTCACAGGCACCGTTTCATCGAAACGGTGCCTTTTTTAATAAACCCTGCCTGTCAGGCAACCCTCTCGGGTCCATGTTTATACTGACAAAAGGCCCTGAAAACATTAAATTTGTATATGCTCATTGTTGACATTCGTGCATACCTTCGGGATAAACGGTAAAAAAGGATGTGAAGGGTAGAGACATGGAAAGGACGAAGATATACCTCGACAACAACGCAACGACCATCGTTGACCCGCACGTGCGAGACGCAATGCTGCCCTTCTTCAGCGAATTGTACGGAAACCCAAACTCCCTTCATGTGTTCGGTACTGAAGTGCATCCCTACATGAAGATCGCCTTCGACCATCTCTACACGGGCATCAATGCCGATGATGAGGATGATATCATCATCAACAGCTGTGCCACCGAAGGCAACAATACGGTCATAAAGGGGGTCTACTACAGCCATATCCTGAAGGGTTCTAAAAAGGGGATCATCACCACGGAGGTGGAGCATCCATGCGTGATAAACTCATGCAGGTTTCTTGAAAAACTCGGGGTCCAAGTCACCTATCTGCCCGTCAATATGGACGGTATTGTTAATGTTGATACGCTGAGGGAGCACCTCGATCCCGACGAGACAGCCCTGGTCTCCATTATGTGGGCGAACAACGAAACCGGACTGATAAATCCTGTAAAGGAACTGGCAGAGTTCTGCCGAGAGAAGAATGTTCTGTTTCACACCGATGCTGTGCAGGCCATCGGTAAAGTGAAGGTGGATGTACAGGACGTGCCTGTGGATTTGCTTACCTTCAGCGCCCACAAGTTCCACGGTCCCAAGGGTGTCGGCGGCCTCTTTATCAGGAGAGGGGTCGATATACCACCGCTTCTTCACGGCGGAGAGCAGATGGGCGGAAAGCGTGGGGGCACAGTGGACACGGCCAGTCTCATAGGGATGGGGTTTGCCATGGAGCTTGCGGTGAAAAACCTCCACTTTGAGAATACCGAAGTGAGACGGCTCAGAGATAAGCTCGAGGATGCTATTGCCGCCATTCCCGGAACGAGTATTATCGGGAAGCGGGAACTCAGGACACCGAACACCATTCTGGTGAGCGTGAAGAGGGTTGAGGGTGAAGCTCTTATCTGGGACCTGAACAAAGGAGGGGTTGCAGCATCGACGGGAAGCGCCTGTGCCTCAGAATCGCTCGAGCCCAATCCGACCTTTGTCGCCATGCATATCGATGACGAGCTTGCCCACACAGGGATTCGCCTCAGCCTTTCCCGGTTTACTGCAGAGGAGGAAATAGACGAGGCGGTAAGGGTACTGAAAAAATCGATCGAGCGTTTGAGAAAGATTTCGCTACAGAGAAAATAATTTTGAGCAGCTTCAGTGCGACCAAATCGCTGCATGATGAGCGGATGACACATTGCTGAATACTGCTGTCATATAGAAGGGGTGATGACATGGCAAAGTCCGATCTCATTGGAGGTTCACTCTGGGAGCAGTACTCAAACAAGGTCAATGAACGTATGACGAATCCCCAGTATCTCGGCGAGATATCGGAGGAAGAGGCACGTACGCTTGGTGCACGGCTCATTGTCGCCGATTATGGAGCAGAAGTCTGCGGTGATGCCATACAGCTCTTCTGGGCTGTTGATGAGAAAACCGAAAAAATCGTTGCAGCAAAGTACAAGACCTTCGGGTGCGGCACGGCAATCGCCTCGAGTGATGTCATGGCTGAGATGTGTGTCGGCAAAACAGTTGATGAAGCGCTTAAGATAACAAACCTGGACGTTGAAAGGGCGCTTCGTGACGATGCCGACACGGCAGCCATTCCGCCGCAGAAGATGCACTGCAGCGTAATGGCCTATGATGTGATCAAGAAAGCCGCCTCGATCTACAAGAATGTTGATATGTCAGACCTCGAGAGTGAGGATATCGTGTGCGAATGTGCCCGCGTCTCTCTCCGGACGATCAGGGAGGTCATACGCCTCAATGACCTGAAGACCGCCCAAGAGATCACGCAGTACACGAAGGCAGGTGCCTTCTGTAAGTCATGCATACGTCCGGGTGGCCATGAGGAGCGCCGGTACTATCTGGTTGACATCCTCAATGAGACACGTAAGGAGATGGAGAGTGAGCGAATGCGGGCCCATGTGGAGGAGAAAGAGTTTGCGCGTATGAACCTCATACAGAAGCACAAGGTTCTCGAAAGGATTCTCGATGAAAAGGTGAGGCCCACTCTGCTCAGGGACGGCGGCAATCTTGAGGTTGTGGACATGAAGGAACAGGATGAAATCACCAAGGTGTACGTGCACTATCTAGGCGCCTGTAACGGCTGTCCGAGTGCACAGACGGGAACGCAGGTTTACATCGAGGAGATACTTCACGATGAACTGGATGAACGTATAAAGGTCGTGCCGGTCTGATCTTGCATATACCCACCCCCATGGAATATTCTGACTGCATTGAAATCGGAGCAAAGCCTTGTGCGGGTGGTCCGGATGGCTGAGTATATCAGCGAACTATCGGTTTTGGGTGCATGTCACCAATGAAACGGGTGATTTCGGTTGCCCCCTCAGTTGATGTGCACCTATTTCGGGTCTCTGAACTCGATAGGATGATGACTGCCGTCACAGAAGGGTTTGTTTTTGGACACGCCGCAGCGGCACAGCGTATAATGCTCACCCGATTCAGGTTTTGAATCCATATCATCCTTCAACTCGATGTGTCCCTCCACTTCGAGGGGACCGTCCTTCTTAACCCGAATAAGCGGGTCCCTGTCAAGGTCCTGATAGCGAATGCCATCGATTTTGTAGCTGAGTGCTCCGGAGGGACATTTCTTTATGGTTTCGATGATTTCATCTGCACCTGCACCCCTGGGGTCAATCCATCGCCTCTTTTTGTCATCAAACACGGAGGGGAGGTTCCTGACGCAGGCCTTGTCATGCGAGCACACACCCCGGTTGTCGACAATGGTTATCTCAGTTCCTCTGTATTCAACAACCCTGTCTTTCGTGCGGTCGGGGGATTTATCGCCGACAAAGCCGGATCGAACATGTGACCCGTCGCAGTGCGGCTTGTGCTTAGAGTTCCCGCAGCGGCAGAGAGCCATCACAGGCTCAACCTTCAGGTCTCTGTTCTGATGATCAACGAACTTCTCGAGGTCTGCGACCAGATAGGGTTCATACTTTGTGAAGATGATACTTGGTTTCTTTCCCGAAGGCTGTTTACCCATGAACGCCAAACCCCCCTTTCTAGAGGTTTAAACACAACCTATTCACAGTACGCTGCATTGTCAAATCCTGCAGATGGATTATTGCTTTCGCTAATCCCCCTGGATCTTGAAGGAGAGCTTGACCCTGACGCGGTAGGCGACCACTTTGCCGTTTTCCAGCTTTAGGTCCATCTGGTCCACCTCTGCAACGCGGAGATCACGAAGGCTCTTGGAAGCGGTTTCCACAGCTTCCTTTGCAGCAGCCTCCCAGGATTTTTCACTCGTCCCAATCACTTCGACAACCTTGTAGACTGACATGATACACCTCCCTTTTACATCATTGTCCCTTCCGGTTTAAACGGGGGCAGGAACAGCCTCTATTATAGTATGGATGTACAAACAGTACAATGGGTGAACAGAGCTGTTTTTTGTGAACTATGTAGCCGTCCTATACAGCAAGCCCTAGGCAGGGGATATGAGGGGCAGGATTACACTGATTTAGAAGTTTGTCTCTACCATGGGGCGGAAGGTGAAGTGATGCACCACCAGGTCTTCTGGCAGAGTCAGGGCTGCATACACTGCCTCTGCCACGCTCTCGGGACGCAGGTAATCCGGGCGGTCTGCTTTCCTGAAGGGCGTGTCGGTCCCACCTCCCACACATACGCCTTTCGCGAGTTGTATCCAGCATTGTTGATGAGTATGTCCGGTGCGATACGCAGTGCAATGGCCCTGCCGATTCCCTTGGCAGCTCCTGTGCGTATGACTGCTTTATCCTTTAATGTATCCATGAAATTCTCCTATAAAACATTCTTTCAATGAGTCACACCGGTGTGTACAAAGATACCTTCTCTGCTCGTTTTGAGCAAGAGTACTCATGTAATACGGGATAAAATCGATAATTATACAAGAGAAAACCTCTAACAGGCGTTATACTTATAGGTATGATCATGAAACGACTCATTATACTGTTATGTACTGCCCTCCTGCTTCCCTCCTGCGGCTACGTCCTCGAGTCGGACCTGCTCAGCCCTCTTGATGTAGGGACGCAGCTCGTCCGATCGTGGACCTTCGATAACAGTGCGGATTACACATTCGACAGCGGCATCGGAGTATCGGGAGGTTCTGCATCGCTTGTTTCTGACTTCTTCGATACAGGCTGGTCATACCGCGTACCTCTGACCGTGGACAACACTTCCAATCCGTCAGCCCTCGATCAGTATCAGGTGAAGGTCTTACTCGACAGCGCGAACATGGATTTCTGGAGCGGCATTGAATCTGACGGCAGAAGCATACGGTTGACGGATGGGGACGGCTCCACACTGCTCGACCACTTTGTCGATGTATTCGATTACGGAGGACAGAACGCAGAGCTCTATGCGGAGGTTCCCTCTATTCCTGCAGGTGAAATTAAAAACCTCTATCTCTATTACGGCAATTCATCGTCATCGTCTCTCAGCGACGGCGCAGCTACCTTCTTCTTCTATGATGACTTCGAAAGCGGTGATCTTGGGTGGCAGACCTACCTGAGCGGTTCAGTTGCGGTTATCGATGACGGGGGAAATGGAGTGCTCAGAAAGTACAATCAGAGCGATGCGAACGGCGGTTATAGGACATTTGCCGGTTCCATAGGATCATTCGAGACACTGTTCCGGACAAAACGGGTCGATTTCACCGGTGGTGGCGCGAACCGCTATGCCCTGGAAGATTCGACCTTTGGCGGCTATGGGCCTCAACTTAACAATTTCGATGGATCATCGACCATGCTCATCGAGAGGAGGACAGGTGGCAGCGCAACCACGATTTCCTCAACGATGAATCCTTCGCTGTCATCGAGTCTCTGGTATAGCGTGCATCTCAGGTATTACGGCAACAGTGTTGAGCTTGAGATATACGATGACGGGGGTTCACAGCTTGACGCTGTTTCAGCCTCTGACGCGATCTATTCGAGTTTTGATCGTTTCGTGGTTCACGGAGGGTACGAGTTCTACACGGACGATATCAGAATACGCAAATACTCTTCACCGGACCCTTCGGTCGGCACAGGAAATGTTGAGACGACACTGCCCTCAAACGGCCCGTCGATAGCCCCCGTTACCGGGCCAGGTTACACCGAGCTTCTTTCCTTTAACCATGTAACAGGTGCTTCACATCAGGGTTCGGTGGCCTATCAGATCAGCAATGACGGGCTTTCCTGGTACTGGTGGAGCGGGGCCGCATGGACTGTTGCATCCGGCCCAATGGATGCGAACGATATCGTAACGGTCAGTGACAATTTGCCGCAGTTCGTGACCGATGTAGGGACAGGAACCTTTTATTTCAGGGCATATTTCATATCCGATGGTTCGCAGGCGGTGGAACTCAACGATGTTGAGCTCCAGTACCGGTGAGACCAGGTTATCATGCATGGAGCAGAGCCCGGGCTGTGATGAAGAGAGCGCTTTATGTTTCATGACGGAAAATTCAGACTGTACAGGGGCCGATGAACAGTGATACACAGATTTTCAAGAATTTTTTACCTTTATTTAATACTTGGCGTCCTGGCAGTAATGTTGCTCCACTCTTGTGGTTTTGTGCAGGAGACCAATTTCCTGCCGAATAACTATCAGGACCCCGATGCGCCCTTCCTCCTTTCAGTGACACCCTCCGAGGGGAGCAAGGTGGATGGTGCGACGATTTCTCAGATCGATATAACCTTCTCTGAAGAGGTTTTCGGTGCAGAGGTTCTCGGGAATTATCAGTTCAGCGGAACCGGCTCGGCGGGCCTCTCCGTTGACGCGGTCAGCTCCTTCGACGCGAACGGGTACAGGCTTGACGTGTCGGGTGTTCCGGGCGACGGCCCAATCGCGCTCAATATCAACGGTGTGGCCGATGCAACGGGAAATGCACTTGCAGACAATACTGTGTCGTATACGGGTTGGTGGGATACCGCCTGGTCGAACAGGAGAAGGCTGGTCTTCGACAACAGCGCCCAAGGGCAGAGCCTGGACGATTTTCCCGTTATGGTAAAACTGATAAGCGGGCGCATTGACTATGGGGTGATGCAGAGCGGGGGTGAGGATATACGGTTTCTCGATTCGGACCGCTCCACACTCTCTCATGAGATCGAGATGTGGAACGAAAGCGGGGAGAGCATTGTCTGGGTGAAGGTGCCGCAGATCGACGCAGGATCGAGCAGCGATTATATGTGGATGTACTATGGGAACGGTACTATTGCGGACGGCCAGGGCGTTCAGGGCGTGTGGGACGACAGCTACATGCTCGTATGGCATATGCACGATCAACCGCTTGGAGGGGCCGATGATATTTCAGAGAGCTCCCAGAATCTTGGCTTGCCGGATACTGGCCTCGGCACATCACAGGGCATGGTGTCGGGTAATCGGACGATCGGCTCAGTGGGCTACGGTATGAGCTTTAACGGCTCCACGCAGTCGATCGTACCCTACAGTCCCGATCCCGGTTTCTTCCACGATGCATTCTCTAACAAGATGGTTACGGTCTGGCTGAAACCGGCCAATACCTCGAGGACGCAGACCATCTTTGAGGAGGGCGGCAGCACGAATGGCCTCTACCTAGGTATTGACCCGGACGGTGCGAATCCTGACAAGGTCCGCGTGGTTTCCCAGAATAGCAACAGCATCATAGAGGTGAGCAGTGATGCCATCGACACGGTCGGGTATCATTATGTGGTCGGCGCTTTCAGCAGCAGCGCAACCCTTACGCTCTACGTCGATGACCTCTTCAGCAATTCCATTTCGACGGTGTACACTTCCATAAGCGCACATAGTGGGGAACCGGGACTGGGCTACACTCCAGACTCGGACGCTGCGGAGACGAGTTCAGGGAGCTACTTCGAGGGTGTCATTGATGAGCTTCGGATTTCCAATGCAGTCCGCTCCGCAGACTGGATTGCAGCGCAGTATCTCTCGATGAGCGACAGCTTCATCTCATTCGGAGCAGAGGAATAGTTCAGAACCGGTAACCTGCCCCCAGCTCAATATTGTTGTAAACTTCCTTCACATCGTCATTGCGGATCCTGTACCGCCGGTAGCCCGTGTGGAAGCGGTAGCGCTTCAGGTCATAGTATGCACCCAGGTACCATTCGGAAGCTGAAGGGGCATCAGCGCCCTGGCCAATAATGAAGAGATAGTTAAATTCACCTTCGAATCCAAAGCTACGTAAAAACGATACTTTCCAGAAGCGGTAAAGAACGGGGTCTTCGATGAAAATGCCGAGGGATGGTCCATAGAGTCGCGTAAAGCTGTACCCACCAAGGTCCTCGCGGTTATTGAGCAGAAACAGGTGATAGTTCAACCGTGCGCCTAGCGTAAGCCTGCCATAATCCCGTTCAAAGAAATAGGTGCGGATGCGAACCGAGAAGTTCAGCCTGTGTGTGCCGAAGTTGATATACTCGCTGCCGCCAAGCTTCAGGAAATCGCCCGTATAATCGAGTGAGAGGCCAAGCCTCCTCTCCCAGAAATTGAAGTAGTATCTGCCGTCGAGACGTATGCCGAGCAGGGCGAATGAGCTGTCCACATAGTCCAGATTGTTGCTGTTTGCAAAGGTAAACACGAAGCCACCGCGTATGGATACCCGGTCGTAGCGGCGGACCAGAGGTGCTTTTTCCTCAACAGGCTCTGGTTCCGGCTCCTCCTCCTCCTCGGGCTCCACTTCAATCGGTTCTACTTCGGCGGGTACTTCTCCCACCGGCTCTTCCTCGATGACGGCCAGTTCCTCCTGCTGACGTTCGAGCATCTCCTCCATGCTCTCACCTTCGATCTGCAAAACTTCGTGTATTGAAAGGTAAAGTTCCCGGGCCTGGCTATTTTCGGGATCAAGTATGAGCGCCTGTTCGAGGTAACCGTAAGCCTCTTCGAATCGCCTGCTGTTTATTTCAACGAGGGCACGCTCGGTCAGTTCCTGGGCTTCCACCTTCTTCATGGCACGCTCAATTTCACTCATGAGGGATTGTGCTCTCAGATTTTTGCTGTCTTGCTCGAGAATGGCCTGCACTTCCTCGAGTGCGCCTTCAAAGTCTCCTGATTCATATTTATCCCGGGCAGAATCTATACTCTGCGGTGACGCAATAGAGGGGATGGTGAAAATGAATATGCCGATAAGGAGGAGAAGAGGCAGTGTGCTGGACTTGTTCTTGAGCGGTTTATTTTTCATAGGTGCTCTATCTCTCAAGGAGATTGAAGAAAAAGGGAAACTTCCGCTTCGGTCGTGAACGTCCCAGAAAGGAGTTTGTTATGATTCTCATGCATTCGGATATACTTCCTTTCTGATGAAGTAGAAGGATAGGAATGCGCTTCTGTATCGACTCAACAACCCGCTTCTGGTCTTCCACGATGAAGCCGAGAAGGGAGAGGGATGACTTGATGCCGAACTGTGATACTGTCCGGGATATTTTTGTATAGACACGGGTGGCATGTTCTGCATTCTGGACACGGTTTATCACAATGTCAAAGCGCATCCCCGATTTGCCGAAAGCGGCCATTTTAATGACTTTGTACAGGTCAACGAGTGCGGTGATCTCCGGTGTGGTGATCAGTATGTTCCTGTCTGAGAGGAGCAGGAGTTTCTGATTCAGCTCAGTCAATCCAGCCTGCGTGTCAATGATAATGAAATCGTATTCTCCCTCGATACGTGTCAAACCAGCTGTAATGGTATTGAAAGCCTCATCGCTGAGTGAAAAGATGCTCTCCAGCTCCTCTCCAGCGAAGAGGATATCAACACCACCGACCCCTTTCTGAATGACCTCTCCAATAGGTATATTGCCCTGCAGGAATTCCTTAAAGTTGCGGTTGAAGTCCACATTGAGAAGCAGATGCACGTTTGAAAGGTTGATATCTGCGTCAAAAACGAGGACCCGATATCCCCTGCTCTGCAACGCAACACCTAGATTGGTGGAGAGGAAGGTCTTTCCGATGCCCCCCTTGCCACCCCCAATGGTGATTACCTGTGCTCTTCTTTTTGAACTTCCTGCGGGTACCATATCTCTGTTCTCAGTCATGCTTCGTCATCCATCTGTTCTCTGTAAATTTCGACGAGAATCTTGAACATGTTCAGATCGAAAATATCGCCTGCAAGTTGTTCCAGCATCCTGATTCCGGAGCCGACCGTCAGCGCCGGCCGGTGTGGGCGAGCTGATGTAACTGCATCGAAGAAGTCGGCGACCGCGAGAAGCCGTGCAATTTTTGGGATCCCGTCCTTCTGAAGTCCTTTCGGATAACCGCTTCCATCAAGCCTCTCATGATGGTACTTGATGCCATCGGAAAAGATCTTTGGTAAATCCACGTGCTGCAGCAGGTGCAGTCCGCATTCCGCATGGGTCTTTATTACGTTGAACTGCCGTTCAGTCAGCTTTCCCTCCTTACGAAGGAGGCTGTCGTCGAGCTCCAGATAGCCTATGTCATGGGCCAGTCCAACCCGTTTGACCGTATCGGGGTCTAGATCAGGGTCATTCAGGGCAGCTGACATTTTTTCAGCTATTTCAGCGACACGTACCGAGTGGTCGATTCTCCCTGTTTTCGCATCCGCCATATGGGCAAACTGAAGAAGCGTACTGTAGCTCAAAGCGTCTTCAGCCTCTTCCTCTGGGGGCGCAGAGATAGCGTCGCCGGCGATACCGGTGAGCAAACGGCGGGAACGTGTGCTGATATCGGCTTCTCCATCCGTCATGAAGGGGATAAGTATATCGATAACGTTCCTGTCACCCGACATTTCACCGCTTTTAAGTTTCTCTTCAACGATGTTCAGAATCGTTGACTTCGTCTCGCGGTTGAGCTCTCCAATATAGCCCTGAAGGGTTTCCCAGGACAGGTTGCCCTCCTGCAGCTCTCCGTATAGATGCCCCAGCTGTTTTGCCTGTACCATGTCTGAGTATCGATCATCGGTGAGATGCTTTGATTCATCGATCCTGTCGGCGTATTCGAGAAGTGTCTGAGGCTTCACGTCCAGCGCTTTGGGGGCCTCGTAATAGACCGCATTACCTTGGGGTATGCTTCTGCGTTTTAAAAGAAGGATAAAACCGAAGAGGATGATAATTGCAATGAAGATACTGCCGCCCACGAGTATCATGAGCGTACGGCTGAAGAGCCTCCTGTCCTCGCTCTGATTGCGGGATATCTCCAATATATTTTCCAGCAGTAGTTCCCGTTCACCTCGCTGGGTGCGAATGCTCTCGTCAATGATTCGCTGGTTCTCCTCGATGTTTTTAAGGAAGGTTTCCCGTTCCTGCTGCTGTGCGACAAGTATCTCGTCGAGGATCTTTTTATTCTCTGCATTCTGCTGCTGAATAAAGGCCTCCATGTCAAAGGGAAGCTCCACCTCTGTGTCTTCGGATACGGGCTGTTCCTCTGTTGCCCGGTCAGGCCTTTCTACCTGTATCAGACTTGCCTGCTCCTCTTCAAGCCTGAGCTGAGTACGAATGGAATTGAGCATGGCCCTGAGTTCCTCATCCTCCCCGGACAACCTGTATGCTCTGGAGAAATAGGATTCAGACTCTGCAAGGTTGCCCCTTTCATATTCCCTGTTTCCCTGCTTGATGAGGGTGTTGAGGTGCATCTTTTTATACTTTTCATTGTCGGGCTTGAGTTTTAGAGCGCTCTCGAAATCCTCCAGTGCGCCCGTATAATCTTCGAGTATGTATTTCTTAAGCCCTTCCTGATACAGTGCAGTTGCAACATCATCCTGAGCACACAGAAGGGTCGACATACCCGAAGTAAAAATGATCAGTAGTATTACACATTTGCAAAGCACACGTGTTGGCATTATTGGACGTCCTGCATCTGAATTTCTCATCTTTGGACCTAGTACAATTATCGATATTTTTTTGCTTTCAAGTGAATAACTATTTCTTATATAAGTTTATTACATTTATGCTATAAATACTCGCTTCGGATTTGGTTTGATCCATTATTCCCTTGAAAATTGGTGTATTGGTACGTACTATTGTTTTTCCATAGAGAGATGAAGAGGGTCTGCGCATGGCAGGGAGTGTGACAAACAGGGCGGTGATTCTTGCTGCTGGAAGCGCATCGAGAATGCAGGACGGCATCGAGCGGTATGTCTCCAACGGAGAAGAGCTTCAGGCGATACGGAAGGGTGAAAAGATGGCAGCCCGCTTCGGAAAATTCCCCTTTCTGGACTATCAGATCCTCAACCTGGTTGAATCGGGCATCGGCGAGATAAATATTGTACTCAAGCCGGATGACCGCTTCTTTCAGGAACGCTACACCACATTCGGTGATAATCTCTTTCCAGAAGCTGAGATCAGCTTTTCCTTTCAGGAGGTGGCCGACGGTACAGCACATGCCCTGCTTACGGCAGCTGCTTTTATAGGGGAACATCCCTTTCTTCTCCTCAATGGAGACAATCTCTATTCACGGGAAGCCGTCACCATGCTTATGGAGACCCCGTGCGGCCAGTCGGGGGTCGTCGCCTTTGACATTGAGGGGTTCAACGAGTGGACCCGGAAGCGTATAGAGTCCTATGCCGTCATTGAAACATACAAGGGACAGTTGACACGGATCGTGGAAAAGGCGGACGAACCGGAACGGTTCAGGGTAAATGACGTGCTTCACACCGGATCGGGTCAAGAGATCGAGGTTGAGGGAAGGGTTCTCACGAGCATGAACCTCTGGAGTTTTACACCGGAGATTGTCGAGATGTGCAGCGCTGTACCGCGGCATATGCCGAGAAAGCCTGGGAAGCCTGGGGAGTTTGAGCTTCCCGATGCTGTTCAGCTTCTCCTGGAAGGGGGAAGAGGGATCCGGGTGTACTACGCATGCGAGGATGTGCTCGATCTCACGCGACCCGAGGACATCGATGTGGTCGGGCATCAGATAAGGGAAAACCTCTCTGAAAAGATCACGAATCTCGAGCGGCGATGGCGCCGGTTGGGTCGAAGCCGGGAAGGACGGGCGTAGTAGAACACCCCGGTCCCGGGCCTTCAGTCCCTGCTCAGGTACATCTGCTCGAAAGGATTCGAATATCATGTGGCTATCAATCAGTCGCAGGTGGCAGCGGGTGTGTTCGAGGCGCTTCACGGCTATTTCGGGTGGGATGTCTACTATCATAAAGGTTGAAACGCATAGTTGAAACATATGAAGGTTGAAACACGGTAATCATGGCGGCCCACTCCCTCTTTCACCGGCTCTTCGTCAGGAAAGCGGACCAGCTGAGTGTACATCTGGTCAGGGCCATTTTTTCGAGCAATGTGGCCTTTGCACTCGATTTCGGCCTCCTCGTCCTTCTCACAGAAGTCGTGCATCTGCATTATCTGGTTTCCAATGTAATCGCCTTCATGACCGGTACCACCCTACTCTACGTGCTCAGTATATTCTGGGTGTTCAGCCGGAGGAGTATTCAGAGCAGACATCTGGAGTATTGGCTCTTCATACTCATCGGTGCTGTCGGTGTGGGCTTCAATGAGCTTTTCATCTGGCTCTTCACGGAGAAGGTACACATCTACTATCTCTACTCCAAGGTCATGGCGGGATCAATCGTTTTCTTCTGGAACTTTCTGGGCCGCCGATACATTCTCTTT
The DNA here is from genome assembly GCA_965603595.1 of uncultured bacterium. GTDB lineage: Bacteria > Spirochaetota > B62-G9 > B62-G9 > DRHN01 > JAGLSF01. Next base: position 6,068 of record CBFDDP010000027.1, on the reverse strand, counting down.
AAATGATTGCTGGTTTTTTCTTGACTAAAGTATTACGAAGTAATACTTTAGTCAAGAAGGTCGAGGAGTGGGATGTGAAGAAGAAGGAAGAGGTGATAACCTTCAAGGTCGATGAACCGCTTGCCAGGGCAATGGACACTGTTCCGAATCGGTCGGAGTTTATACGTGCTGCCATTCTCTCGGCGTTGAAAAACATCTGTCCCCTGTGCAGTGGTACGGGTATGCTCACGCCCGATCAGAGAAGGCACTGGGATGCCTTCGCCCGTAGACATTCTATCGAAGAGTGCACCGACTGCCACGCCTACCATCTGGTCTGCAACACGGACCAGGATTGAGCAATGCAGTTATGGGGAAGGGGATTGTCCTTGTGATGGGAAACGTCCTTGTGAAGGGGATTATCCGGGCCAGGAGAATTGTGCTTACACTGCTGGTTTTTCTGAGCAGCTCTGTTTTCCTCGTTGCAGGGAAAACCAAAGAACCCGAGCGGATGACTGGAGCACTGGGCACCTTTGTCAGTATTATGCCCCAGTCCTACTTCGTGGAGCGTATTGGTGGAGAACATGTGCTCGTGCAGGTGCTCGTGCAGCCCGGACAGGACCCGCACATATACGAGCCTACGCCCAGGCAGATGGTGGCGTTGAACGAGGCTGACATATTGTTCGTCATGGGTTTGCCCTTCGAGGAGCAGATCCTGAGCAAGGTTCAGTCCACGAATCCCCAATTGTTCATTGCCCACACCGATGAGAATGTGGAGAGAAGGATTCACGAGGAGCATCAGCGTGGCGATCATGCTGCCAAGGAGTACGACAGCCACGAAAAACATCAGCATGGAGAGCCGGACCCCCATATTTGGCTGGGCCCTGAGAAGATCAGGATTCAGGCCCGAAATATATACACTGTATTGAAAGAGGCTGATCCTGACCATGAGGAGTCATACAGGAAAAACCTCTACTCCTTTCTGGCGGACCTCGATGCAGTTGATGATAAACTATCAGCGCTGCTCGCACCCTACAGGGGTAAATGCTTTTTCGTGTTCCACCCCTCCTTTGGCTACTTTGCCGATGCCTACGGACTCGTCCAGGTGCCCATTGAAATCGAGGGCAAGAGCCCGACGCCGAAACAGATCGAGGCCCTCATAGCGAGGGCCCGGAAAGAGGATGTACATATTATCTTTGTGCAGCCCCAGTTCGATAAACGGAGTGCGGACGCCATCGCTGGGGCAATAAATGGGACAGTCATCACCATAGACCCGCTCGAAAAGGATGTGCTGCGAAACCTGGAAGACATTGCACAGAAGATCGAGGGGTCGCTTCATTGATACAACCCGGGGAGGGGAGGTTACGGTAAAAGCCATGCGTGAAAGAGGACAAACATTTGGCAGGGGTTCTGCCCTTGCAATCGAGCTTGAGAACGTGCACTTCTCCTATAACGGGGTTCCCGTACTCGAGGACGTGAGTTTCAAGGTTGAACAGGGCGAGTTCCTCTCCATGGTGGGTCCCAACGGCGGCGGAAAGACCACTCTGCTCAAGCTCATGCTCGGACTGCTCAAACCGAACTCGGGGAGGGTGGCCGTTTTCGAAACAACTCCCGAGAAGAATCGCCACCGTATGGGCTACATGCCCCAGTATACACAGTTCGATCCTCAGTTTCCCGTCTCTGTTCTCGATGTGGTTCTTATGGGGAATCTTGGCCTGCGGCGCAGCGGACCCTATTCACGGCATGACCGAGACAGGGCATGCCAGGTTCTTGATGAAGTCGACATGTGTGGCCGGTCGAAGGATTCCTTTTCCAATCTCTCAGGGGGTCAGCGGCAGCGTGTTCTTCTTGCACGCGCGCTCATCGGTCAGCCGGAAATTCTGCTCTTGGATGAGCCGACCGCAAACGTGGATGTGGGGATCGAGAGTAAGCTTGACCGGATTCTTCGCGATCTGAAAGAAAAGATGACCATTCTCATGGTGACGCATGATCTCGGATTCGTGACAGATATGGTTGAGCGTGTTATCTGCGTCAACCGCAGGGTCGTTATTCATCCTACTCGCAGTCTCGATGGAAAGCTAATACAGGAACTCTACGACATGGATATCCGGATTGTGCAGCACGGCTATATTGCAAAGGGGGATGGGCATAGAGATGGGTGAGTTTTTCCAGGCCCTGAGAAATCCCGACATACTTTTTCTCCGCTACGCCCTTGTTGCGGGCCTTACGGGGAGCGTGGCCTTCGGCACCATCGGTAGCTATGTGGTCGCCAAGCGCATCACCTATATTGCCGGGGCAATTGCCCACTCTGCGCTGGGAGGTATAGGTGCGGGGTTGTACCTGCAGGTGAAAATGGGGGTAGCCTGGTTCTCACCCATGCTTGGAGCCGTGGTTGCAGCCCTTGTAGCGGGGTTTATAATCGGGCTTGTCAACCTCTATGCAAGGCAGCGGGAAGACACCGTTATCGGCGCCATCTGGGCAATCGGCATGGCTCTGGGTCTTCTCTTTCTCTCGAAAACCCCCGGTTATATCGAGCCCATGAGCTATCTCTTCGGCAATATTCTCATGATATCCAGGACCGATCTCCTCATCATCGTGTCTCTCGACGTGGTTATCATCCTACTCGCCGTCCTATTCTACGACCGCTTCCTTGCCGTGTGCTTTGACGAAGAGTTCGCCCGGCTTCGTGGTGTACCGGTAGGCCTCTTCTATCTCCTGCTCATCTGCCTGATCTCCCTCACTGTGGTGCTCATGGTGACGGTGGTGGGTATCGTCATGGTTATTGCCCTCCTCACCCTCCCTGCCGCAGTGGCAGGACTCTATTCCCGCGTACTGTGGAAGATGATGATAGTGTCGAGTCTGCTCTGCATGGTCTTTACCTCTTTCGGCCTGGGATTCAGTTATGTATACGACCTTCCCACGGGTTCAAATATCATCCTGGTTGCCGGTTCCGTGTACATTCTCGCAGTGATGGGTAATCTTCTCCTGAAGCTGCGGACCGCCTAGTCAAAAGGTGCCTGGCACAAACATGTGTTATCCCTAGTCCGAATATCTTGACAGTTCCCCCTTATTTTGTTAGGCTTATCTAAGAAAGACAGGGAAGGCTAAACCCATGTACAGGCGAGAAAAACTCAGTTCGAGCATGGAGGATTATCTCGAGGCCATTGCCATACTGAACAAGGAGAAGGGTTTTGCGCGGGTAAAGGACATAAGCCGTCTGATGAACGTGAAGAACCCGAGCGTTACAGGCGCGTTGACCACGCTCGAGCGGGATGATCTGATAAAGCATGAACGGTATGGATACGTTGAGCTGACTACCAAGGGTGAACGGATCGCCGATGATATTCAGAAACGCCATGCCATACTGCAGAGGTTCCTGACGCTCATATTGAAAATCGACCCCGAGATTGCAGAGCAGGATTCCTGTCGCATTGAACATGCTATAAGTCCTGAGACCTTTGACCGACTCACAAAATTTATCGATTTCGTGGAAACCTGCCCGGAGCAGAATACCCCTGTCTGGCTCCGTAACTTCTATCATTACATGAAAACCGGTGAGCATCAGGAATGTACCCATGTGGGCACAGTGGATGATCGGGAGACGCATATATGACGCGAGTTCATGGGGAGAGTGGAGAAAGCACAAATACCTGTCCTCTCTCAGTGCTCCGGGAGGGTGAAACTGCGATGGTTATCCGCATCGAGGGGGGAGAGGGGGTCCGCAAGAAGCTCGCCGACATGGGAATACTTCCGGGTAAGAAGATAGGTGTCACCCACGGACGGGGATACGGCCCGCGCGTCGTAATCGTCGATCAGACGAAGGTCATGCTCGGAAGGGGCATGCTCTTCAAGATAATCGTCGAACGGAAAGGACTGCCATCGCAGTAATGGGATGGTTGATGCGTAATGATTACTGAATCAAAAAAGGGTACACATACGAGGACCTATACCGTTGCCATTGCAGGAAACCCGAACTGTGGAAAAACCACGCTCTTCAACGGGCTTACGGGAAGCAATCAGAAAATCGGTAACTGGCCCGGTGTGACGGTTGAGAAGAAGGAGGGAAGTCTCCGGTACCGCGATACAGCGATACATGTGGTCGACCTTCCAGGGATATACTCGCTCACCGCATACTCTGAGGATGAGCAGGTGGCCCGCGGATATCTGTTGAGCGGCAGGGTGGACCTGGTGATCAATATTCTCGATGCCACCAACCTGGAGCGAAACCTCTATCTCACCACACAGCTCCTTGAAATGAAGATCCCTCTCGTCATCGTTCTGAACATGATGGACCTTGCCCGGAAAAGGAATCTCGAAATTGATGTCACTCATATGGAGGCCCACCTCAGTTGTCCCGTTATTCCCATCTCGGCAATCAAACGGGAAGACATCGAAGGGGTGAAGGATGCACTCGCACTGGCCCTTGTGTCGCCCCGGGTATCGAACACCAGGGTTGCCTACTCCAATGAGATCGAAGAGGCCATTGAAAAGCTCAACCCCTCACTGAGCGAGATCTCGCAGTTTCTCGGAACCGACAAACGGTGGACAGCGGTGAAAATCATTGAAAACGACCGGTGGGTGATTGACAAGGTGTTGGGAAAAGGGGCATTGACTGGAGAGATGATTGGAAGGATTCAGGGGGATCTGGAGAAACTCCTTGGAGAGCCCTCCGATACCCTTGTTGCAGACTACCGGTACGGTTTCACCCATGGAATTGTACGGGATGTGGTGCGAAGAGGTAAGGAGAGACGTTCCCTCACGGAAGGGATCGACAGGATCGTACTGAGTCGAGCGCTAGGTGTACCCATTTTTCTTGCGGTCATGTACATTATGTTTTTTATCACCATGAATGTGGGTGGGGCCTTTATAGACTTCTTCGATGGCTTCTTCGGTACCATTTTTGTCGATGGCGCTGGTATGCTCCTGAACAGGGTCGGCGCACCGTTTTGGATGGTAACCATTCTTGCAGGTGGAGCAGGAGGCGGTATCCGCACCATGGGTGCATTTATACCCATTATATTCACCATGTTCTTCATGCTCTCCATTCTCGAGGACTCGGGGTACATGGCCCGCGCAGCCTTTGTCATGGACCGCTTCATGCGCTGGATAGGCCTTCCCGGAAAGGCCTTCGTTCCCCTGCTCGTCGGTTTTGGATGCACGGTGCCTGCCATTATGGCAACGCGGACCCTTGAAAACCGTCGCGACAGGATACTGACCGTATTCATCACGCCCTTCATGTCATGCGGCGCACGGTTCCCCGTCTATGCGCTTTTCGCTGCGGCATTCTTTCCCCGAAAAGCCAACTTCGTCGTTTTCTCTCTCTATGTTGTGGGTATCGTACTCGCCATTCTTACCGGTCTCCTCCTGAAGAATACCCTGTTCAGGGGCGAACCGACACCCTTTGTCATGGAACTGCCTCCCTACCACTCGCCGCGCTTCAGGCATATCATGTATCACTCATGGAACCGGTTGAAACTCTTTATGCTCAGGGCCCGGGTCCTCATCCCCATGATCATGTTTTTGAGCCTGCTCAACTCCGCAGGCTTAGACGGCACCTTTGGAAACGAGAATACCGAAAAATCGGTTCTGTCGAGGATAGGAAAAACTATCACCCCGGTGTTCAGCCCGATCGGTATTGAAAGGGAGAACTGGCCTGCATCGGTAGCCCTATTTACGGGTCTCTTTGCGAAAGAGGCGGTTGTGGGTACTCTCAACGCCCTGTACAGTCAGATGGACATGGCAGGTATGGATACCGGGGAGGCTGAATCGGCCTTCGATATATGGGGTGGTATTAACGACTCTCTGCGTACCATTCCCGAGAACCTGGCGGCGCTGGGTCCTGCACTGGTCGATCCTCTCGGTGTCAGACTTGGTGAAGAGATTGTCGATGAGGATGCTGCTGCCCGGGCGCTTGAAGTCGAATCGAGCGTCTTCTACTCGATGCGCAAACGCTTCACCGGTGGTCCGGCACAGGCATACGCCTACATGCTTTTTGTACTCATATACGTTCCCTGTATCGTTGCTGTTGCTGCCATGGCACGTGAGATCGGTATGGGATTCACGATCTTCAGTGTCCTGTACCTCACGGTACT
>CBFDDP010000026.1:0-27453 GCA_965603595.1 uncultured bacterium | reverse complement strand
GATCATCAAGATCCTACCCAAAATCCTGCGAGACAATGATTTCAAGATCACGGCAACCGTTGGATTGCGCAAAGAAATTGCCGAGATCATGAACGTTGAAGGCGGGAACACCGAGGATGCAAATTACATGATTGTCGTGGATGTCGGGACCACAACCATTGTTGCACATCTGATCGATGTCAACACACTCCAGACCCTCAATGCACAGGCCTGCTTCAACTCGCAGAGTATATACGGCAGAGAAGTAACACGGAGAATGATCACGGCAGAGAAGAGGGGGGATGACGAGCTTCAGAAGATGCTCGTTCAGGACATCAATGAGCTTATAGAAAACCTCGCCGACCAGAGCAACGTCAACCTCAAAGATATAAACGCAGTTGTCTGTGCCGGGAACACGGCAATGGGACACTTCCTGCTTGGTTTGCCCGTGGAGAATATTCGGCGCTATCCGTACGTGGCAACTTCTGTTGACCCGCCTCCGCTGCGTGCTGCTGAAGTTGGCATCGAGATAAATCCGAGGGGTCTTCTCTACTCACTCCCGGGTATCAGTGCATGGGTCGGAAGTGATGTGACTGCCGGTATACTGGCAACGGGTCTCTATGAACGGGATGAGATCTCGCTCCTCGTGGATATTGGTACCAATGGTGAGACAGTTATCGGTAACCGTGAATGGATCGTTTCCTCGTCAGCATCCGCAGGTCCTGCACTGGAAGGAGCGAGCCTGAGCTGTGGTATGCAGGCTGAGAAGGGTGCCATCGAGAAGTTTTACCTGGAGAATGGCTCGGTAAGGTACAAGACTATCGGCGATTTTCCTCCCAAGGGAATCTGCGGATCCGGCATTATTGATATGGTGAGCGTTCTTCTACAGGCGGGGGTCATCAACAGGTCGGGTAACTTTATTGAAAACGGTTTTCATACCTTTGAAAAGATTGAGGGTAAGAGAAGTTTCATCCTCGTTCCGAAGGGCAAGACACGGACCGGTAAGCCAATATTTGTAACTGAGTCGGATATCGAGAATATCATTACTGCCAAGGCAGCCATATATGCTGCAATAAAAATACTGGTCAAGCGTCTTGACCTTACCTTTGATGATATCGACCGGTTTTATATTGCCGGTGCATTCGGTAACTTCATCGATATCGAAAGTGCCGTAGCAATCGGCCTCATTCCCAATTTAAACCGTGACAGAATCACCTATGCGGGAAATACCTCCATTAAGGGTGCGAAGATTGCGGCCCTGTATAAAGATGCTTTCAGCAAGATCGAGAATATACGGAGGAAGACCACCTACTACGATCTTATGGGCGCTGACGATTATGTTGAGGAGTTTAGAAAAGCAATGTTTCTGCCCCATACTGATATAGATGAGTTTATCCCTGTGAAGAAATGATTCGGAAAAAGGTATATGCCCAAAAGTATAGCAGTTGCGGGAAAGGGGGGGACGGGTAAGTCGATCATTGCGGCATTTCTCGTGCTCGCCCTTAAGAATAGAAAAGAAGGTCCCATTCTTGCCATTGATGCAGATCCGGATGCGAATCTCGGTACCCATCTCGGTATGCAGGTTGAACAGACTATAGGAGACCTTCGTGAAGATATATTGAAAAATATACACAATTTTCCGGCAGGCATGTCAAAGGCCCAGTACATGGAGGCAGGTCTGCACGAGATCATTGAAGAGGCGGAGAGCTTCGATCTCGTTACTATGGGGCGAGGTGAAGGTTCCGGATGCTACTGTTATCTGAACAGCCTGATACGTAAATTCTCTGAGGACCTTCTGCCTTCATATAAGTGGCTTGTCATGGACAATGAGGCGGGGCTCGAGCATTTGAGCAGGAGGACTACGGCTAACATAGATGTGCTCATCACCGTGGTGAATGACAATCCCGTATCTCTGAACACGGCAAAGGCCATTGACATTATTACACAAGACCTAAAAAATGAGGTGAGGAAAAAGTACGTTGTCACAAACATGGTGCGGGAAGAACACAGGGAGATGCTCAATGAGCTGATCAGAGAAGCAGGATTGGACCTGTTATGTGATATTCCCTATGATCCGGCTATTCCTAAGGCTCTATTCAATGGTAAATCACTGACGGATATCGGTGAAACACCGATCATGGATTGTATACAAAAAATCATAGATGTTACAGGAGGGTACCATGGCGGTTCCTGACGTAAAGGAGAAATGGACAGGAAAAATCAACGAGGTGACTATCGGTGCCACAAAGGATGAGGGGGGCTCACGGGGTAAAACTATTACAGTGGGTGGTCAGTCCACACTTCCCTTCCTCAATTTTGAAGGTGAGATACCGAATAAGGCTGTGATTGCAGGATTTGTGTCTGACACACCTCCCGATTGGCCTGATGTCATAAAAAATGCAATCGGTAGTGAGGTCAATTCGCCTGTTGAGTGGGCTCAGAAGAATATCGAGGATTTTAAATGTGATCTTTTAAGTCTCAAACTGATCGGGGCCGATCCCAATGTGAACGATGCTTCTCCTGCGGACTGCGCAAAGGTTGTTCAGGACATTCTCAAGGCAGTTGACGTACCCCTTATCATCTGGGGATGTGGTGATGATGAGAAGGACAACCACGTGCTGCCTGAGTGCTCACAGGCGGCAAAGGGTGAGAACTGTCTCATTGGATCTGCGAAGGAGAGTAACTACATGACCATTGTTGCCATCTGTAAAGCGGATAAGCACAAGATCATATCCGAGGCGCCTGTTGACATCAATATCGGTAAACAGGTCAACATACTCCTGCAGGATGCAGGGTATCATTTAAAGGATGTGGTGATGTATCAGACCACCGCAGCACTGGGTTATGGCTTCGATTACGTGTATACCATTATTGAGAGAGCACGTATTGCCGGTCTTAAGGGTGACAACCTCATGGCAATGCCGCAGATATGCGACGTGGCTGGAGAAACCTATCGTGTGAAAGAGGCCACTTCCGAGGAAGATGCGCTGCCTGGATGGGGTAAGCTCGAAAAGCGCGGTCCCATGTGGGAAGCCATGTGTGCAGGCGGATATCTGCAGGCCGGTGCTGACATACTGATCCTGGCGCATCCACAGGCTATAACAGGCACACAGGAGTCTATAGTAAAATTATCATAATCAAAGGAGCGTGGAATAATGATTTTTATCGGTGAGCGTATCAATGCAGGATTTCAGGACATCAAAGAGGCAATTCAGAACAAGGATCCTGAACCCATCAAGAAATGGGCGCGCATTCAAACGGATGCAAAGGCAACCTATCTGGATGTGAACCTGGGGACCGCTTCGAACAGACCCGAGGATCTGTGCTGGATGATCGAAACGGTGCAGGAAGAGGTGGATACTCCTATTTCGATCGACAACAACAAGCCGAACATGCTACAGGAGGCCATGAAGGTGTGCAAAAAGCCGCCGCTCGTCAATTCAACAACTGCTGTCGAGGAGAAGATGAGCTCGCTGTTCCCCATCGTAGCGGAGCATAACGCTTCAATAATCGGTCTCGTTATGGATGAATCGGGCAGCCCGGCCACGGCTGATAAGAGGGTGGAAAATGCGGCAAAGCTGTTTGAGAAGGCAATGGAGCACGGTTTATCACCTGATCAACTCTTCATAGATCCCATTATTATGCCCCTGAACAGTATGCAGGAACAGTGCCAGGAGATTCTCAATGCTGTTTCACAGTTTAAGCTTTTTTCAGATCCTCCACTTCACATTGTATGCGGCCTGTCGAACATTTCCTCAGGAGCAAAGTATAAAAAGCTCATTAACCGAACCTTCATGACCATGCTCATCTGTCAGGGGCTCGATGCTGCGATACTTGATGTCACCGACACCGAGATGATCGATACCATATTGACGGCTGAGCTCATCATGAACAAGACGATCTATGCAGACGGGTATGTTGAAGCCTTTAGAAAGTCATAGAGAGCTTAAAAAGTACATTACATAGTATAAAAATTGATAACATTTTGGCGGAGGATAGCGAGGCCTCCGCCATTTTTACCGGTAGAGACTATGCATATCACTATTTTACGCAGCTCAGGATCAATAGAGAAAAGGGATACCTTCTTTGTACAAATGAATACTTCCTATACGAAGCGGTTTCTCGGACATATCACTGATAGAAGCGGCCACTGCTCATCATGCGGTAATCGGTGTGTAAAGTGCAGACAGGGGTATGATCTGGACTTCTCAGATTCCATCGTGCAGATCATTGAGTTTCCTGCAGTGTTGCCTGTCATGCTTGAAGACCCTGAAGAGTATTTACCTGCGTCGGTAAAGAAGCACGATATTTTGATCGCTATCTCAGTTCACGAAGAGATACTTCTCTCATTTATAGAGAATTACAGTACTGCGCGTGGAATTATTGTGCCCATTGAAGAGCCATGGTGGGTGTCACCCTATGCCCAGGGTAGGATACAGGGGCTCTGCAGGAGCAGAGGAATTGAAATAGCCTTTCCAAAGCCTTTCTGCTCGTTCGATCCTGCTGAAGGTTTATTAAGGAATTTTAAAAAGACCTTTAAAATCGGTAAACCGGAGATCAGGTATAAGGTTAAAGAGGGTTGCATCATTGATGCGGAGGTAGTGTGCAGCGCTCCCTGCGGTGCCACCTATTTCGTGGCACGTAACATGAAGAGCAGGAATGCAGACGGGAATCTCGTCAACATCATTGACTCTTTGCTGAGTGCCTATCCATGCACGGCAAGCACGGAAGTTGATCGTGAAATTGGCGATTCGATTATACACAAGGCAGTACAGATTCAGAGGGACATACTGAAGGTAATGAAACTGGATGCTGCTGCAGGTTCAGGGCGATAACCCTATGTTGCAAGCTCTTTCTCGAGCTGCTCTATCGCCTCTTCGAGCTCCTCTATTCTCATTTCCCGTGAAACTGCATCGGTCGATGAATTCTGAAAAACACACGTCGCACCAGACCGGGCACGCCTCAATTCTTCGAGCTCCTCTTTTTTAGCAGCAAGTACATCCTTCCTATCCGCCATGCATTTATCCTTTCCTGGCACGCTCCTGGTGGTTGATACACTTTATTATACCATCTTTTGCCCCATTATTACATGCTCTTTTGCACGGGCAGGCCAAGTTTCCTGAACTCCTCCCGGATACGGTCAGCGTTCTTCGCGTATTCAGCGTTGGTCAGCTTACCGGTCGTTACATCGTAGCAGTCCTGATAGGAAAAGCCCTTGGGCGGGTCCTTCAGCATGTTCTCGTACTTCTCGAAACACTTTATAACTATGGGGTTTGCCTCTTTCCTCGTAAGCCTGGAAGCTGCCTCCGCTACCTCAACGTTGAGTACATGGTCGAGCGGTACGATGGAATCTGGTGCCACTGCAATTGAAGGGTGCCCGGAGAGCATGTTTCCGCCTGAAGTTACCACGCAGGTATGATAGGCAGCCATCTCGTAGTAGTAGCAGTCGGTACCTGCACCGCCGCCTAGATAGGGGAGGTTTACCGTGGGATAGGGCGCGTTGCGATGGAGCGCCTGATTAGCCACGGCAATCACCCAGAGTAGGGGCCGCGTCGATGAGACCCTCAGTTTCGTGTGAAGGGGAGCATTGTAGTGATATGTTCCCCTGAATACGAGTATGCCGAGCAGGTTGTACACAACGGTGGCCACTGCATTTCCCTCTGCCCCACCGTTGTACCCGCCGAAGAGGGGGGTGGACGTGGAGCCGATGTTGGCGCCTATGTTGGTGAAGAAAGCTACCTTGTCAAGTGCTTCGAAATCAACAACAAGCTCGGCAAGGGAGTCGATAAGAAAGCCATCTGATGGCCTGAGCCCAAAGTGCGGATGCGATGCGGCAAACATCGAAATAGGACCGGAAGCCGTTGATATACCGTTCAGTATGGGAAGCCCCGGTCTGCCCGCCCTGCGGCAGGCATCTCTCGCCATGGTAACTGTTTTAATAGAGGCAAGAACCTCATGGGGTGAACGGACGCGTGCATCCTTCCCCTGGATGAAGATGGAGGAGGGAACAGAGAGAGAGTTAGCCTTACGAATGTTGGCGAGTGCTTCAACCTGATTCATGAAAATGGTTTCAGAGGTGGTGTATAGGCCACCACCGCAGTGATACCATGGTTCCGTATGCTCGTCCGGCTTTCTCGACCGCATGACTTTTCTGTCCGGACCTTCCCCGAAGACAGACTCTGACGGCGCTTTTGCAGCTGCCTGCAGTATTTCCTCTCTGGTAAATTCCATGACCCTCGAAGTGTCCGAGCAGTATGCGCCAACCTCAGCAAAGAAGTCAACGGCTGCTTCAAACACCGCATCAGCCATTGCGTCATCGGATGGCAGTGGTATGGCGGGCGTATACTTGATTTTGTGCTTCTGTATCACCTTCGTCAGTGTCGGCACATACCGTTTGAGATAGTAATCCTGATCTGACATGAGCGGACCTTCGACGGCCCTATCGAAAACGTCCATTAAACCTAACATACGGATCCTCCCTCTGTTGAAATAAGTTAAACGGAGGTTTTACCTCTCATCATATTAGTCTCCAGCTTATCTTCGTGCAATGACCTCACCGAGGCGTCGCACCGCAATCTGTGCGTTTTCAGCGTAGAGGTCGGCCCCTATGGACTCCGCCCATTCAGGCGTTACGGCTCCGCCCCCTACCATGACGATGTAGTTTTCACGGAGCCCATCCTGCGTCAGCGCTTCGATAACATCCTTCTGTCCGGAAAGGGTGGATGTAAGCAGGGCGGACAGGCCTATAGCATTGGCGTTGATCTTTTTAGCTGTTTCGATAAAGGTGAAAAGATCCACATCTTCACCAAGGTCGTGAACATCGTATCCACCATTTCTCATGAGCAGAACGAGTATATCCTTGCCAATCTTGTGTATATCGCCTTTGACTGTCCCTATTGCCACAACTCCCTTTATGGTTCTGGATTGTCCTTTTTCAGCGATACGTGGTTCAAGAATCTGCATAGCCGCCTGAAAGGTATTTGCCGCCATCATCAACTCAGGGAGAAATATTTCATCATTTTCATACTGCGTGCCAACGGTATCGAGGCCTTTCACGAGCCCGTTATCAACAGCATGAATGGGGTCAATGTTTCCCTTTACAACTTCCTGGGCCATCTCCCTCGCGAGAGACTCGTTGAATGTGACAATGGCCTCTTCCAGTTTGGTCACAATATCCTCTTCCTTCATACCTTCCTCCTTGACCTGGAATCCCTATTAGTTACTGTATAGATAAATAATTTTTTGTCAATATATTATTGACATTTTTTAGGAAAGCTGGTACAAGTGTGGAATCATATCATGACTGGTTGGAGCTGCAGGAATGTTAACCATTGAAGAAGTAGTCGAGAACATAGAGGAGTGGTGTGGGCACGAGATTCACATCGAAGAGCTTACTGTGGGTTTGACAAACAGCAATTACAAGGTGACAGTCAACGAAAAGAGCTTTGTAGTTCGAATACCCGGGCATGGTTCTGATATATTCATCAATCGTGATATTGAGCTGCACAATACCCTTTCCGCCTCGAAAGTAGGGGTTGGAGCTCATGTACACCATTATTTCAAGACAGATCACGTGGTGATTGCCGAATTTTTAAACGGTTCGACCATGTCTATAGAAGCCTTCAAAGACAGGGATGCCATCATCAGGGCAGTGGATGCAATCAAGAAGATCAACACGGAAGGTGATTTCATCTCGGAATTCATCATGTTCAATAAGTTCGAAGAGTACATGAGCATCGTTAAAGATCATAACATTGAAGTCCCCGGTGGCTTCGACCATGGTGTAAAGGTGGTGGAACGGGTTCGTGGGAGCTTTTCAACCACTATGCCCGAACTCCTTTCCTGTCACAATGATCTCCTCGCAGAGAATTTCATCGATCAGGGTGAATGCATGAGAATTATTGACTGGGAACTCTCGGGTTTGAATGAGCCCTGTTTCGAACTTGGTGATTTCTCTGTTGAACAGGGATTTGGAGAGGATGAAGATAGGCTCATCGTGGAACGCTATTTCGGTTTCTTTGATGAACAGAAGTTTGCAAGAATGAATATATACAAGTACATGGCAGACATGCTGTGGACTCTCTGGGCAGTTATTCAGAATCATTTTTCAAAGCTTGATTTCGACTTCTGGGGTTACGGTATAAAAAGGTTCAACAGGGCCATGAACGCATTTGATTCTGACAAATTCCCGAAATGGCTCGAGATCGCCTGAAGTATTTTATCCATGTGAAGCTGCGTGATACAAACCACAATTATACCGTACAGGTCAATGATGAGACCTTTGTAGATGGACTATGTCACGCGGTACGACGCGCCCCTCCCGGAGGATTTTACATGGATGACTGAAAGGGCAAACAGTATTCAAGAGGCGATGATACAGCCCAGGATTTTGGTCACCATAAATTAACTTGACGAAAGCTGTATAGACAGCTATAATGCAAACACACTTTGTATGCGGGAAGGAGGCTGTTTCATGGGAAAGAAAGAGGCATTCTCGAAAATGTTTAAAGCGGTACAGGAAGGTGATGCTGATGCACTGGTAAGCGCTGTAAATGAAGTGCTCAATGATACCGATCCTCTTGAATTGATACAGGATGGTATGATGCCCGGTCTGAAAAAGGTCGGTGAAGCATTTAGTGCCGGAGAAATCTTTCTTCCTGAGATGCTTATGGCTGCGGAAGCTTTTCAGGAAGGAATGAAGGTTATTGAACCAAAACTTGCCCAAGCGGGTAAGCAGGTTAAGAGCGCCGGGAAAGTGGTTTTCGGTACTGTTGTCTCAGATATTCATGAACTAGGTAAGAATATCGTTATTACGCTGATGAAAACCCATGGTTTCGATATCATTGATCTTGGCGCCAACGTGTCTCCAACGACTTTTGTGCAGGAAGCGGAGAGGGCAAACGCGGATGTTGTTGCCCTCTCAGCACTCATGACCACGACAATGACCTATCAGAGAGACACGATCAACTATCTCAAGGAGAGAGGCTTGCGTGACAGGTATATTGTGCTGGTTGGTGGCGGCCCGGTCGATGCGGAATGGGCGGAGCAGATCGGTGCCGATGGAACGAGCACGTCAGCTGTTGGCGCCGTTGAGATAGCCGAAAAACTCATCGCACAGAAGGGAGGTACTTCCTAATGGTTAATTTCATCGATGTCATCGACAGGGCAGCAACCGGTCCCATGATGTCTCAGAAGGATTTTGACGTCAAGGTTTTCATCCCTGCACTCCGCAGGGCATTGAAGAAGTTCGATATTACCTATGACCGTAAGGAGTATGTGAACACCGATGATGATCTTGCAAATCGTATATTCGAGGCAGCAGTTGAGTTTTACTCCGAAGTCGGTACCTTCATTACTGATACCGAACGCGTAATTCAATTTACGAAATCTGAGATTCTGGAGGCAGTTGAGGATGTTCCGAAAGAAGCCTTTTTCGGCGAGGGGCCGGACCGCTGCATCATGAAGGGAAGAAAGCCCGATGATAATGAGCTTCCGCACTGCCATGTGGGTTCAGGTACCAATACATCTGAAGAAAATGCTCTACGGCTTGTGGAATCTTATGCGCGTATCTCAAAAGCAAAAACCATTAGTATTCCGATCATAAACACCCTCGGTCATATCAGAACTGCAGCTGGTGCGCCAAGTGAGGTGTTTGCCGCTATCCGTGCCATGCAGTATGGCCGTGAGGGGTGCCGCAGGGCTGGCAGGCCGGGTCTCGGTATTATAGATCACGTCTCTTCCGCTTCAACGGGTGTTTCGACAATTGCCTCATCTGCACCACAATTCGGTGCCCGTCCCTCAGACGGATGGCTTGTTGCACCCTTTGCAGAGTTGAAAACCGACTACTCTTCACTGAACCAAACTGCTTACCTCACTGCGTGGGGAGCAAACATCGGCCAGGAAGCAGGTCCACTTCTCGGCGGCTATGCCGGGGGACCTGAAGGATTGGCAGTTGTGAATACAGCATACAGTCTGCACGGTATCCTTGTCATCCGGGCTACCTATCATCTCATTTATCCGATTCACATGACACATGTCTGTTCTTCGCATCCGGATGTGCTTTGGGCAACTTCTGCGAGTACACAGGCCATTGCGAGGAACATGAATGTTCCCTACTACACGCTTCTCTATGCTGCTGCGGGAGCAGCAACAAAAATGTATTTCGATGAAGCGCTGGCGTGTCTGCTCATGCTCATCGCCTCCGGTTCGGGTATTGAAGATGTGCACCCCGGCAAAGCGAGACAGACAGATGGATGTACGCCCGTTGACATGGAGTTTACCTGTCAGGTCGGACATGCCTGCAAAGGGATAACGAGAAAGGATGCAAACAAACTGCTCGAGAAGATCATTCCCAAGTACGTCGATCAGCTTACCGACGCCCCCCTTGGTGAAAAGGTAAACGAGTGTTATGATCTCGACTATTTCAAACCGAAACCACACTTTGAGAAACTCTATACCGAGGTCATAAAAGAAATTAAAGGGGAGTATAATATAGATCTTGTTCGATTTGAGTAACTCGCGATAATTGGAAGGGAGGCTGATTTCCAATCAGTCTCCCTTCTTTTTAATACGTATCACCTGTTCACAGGTCCTCCCGCGAGAGTTAATGGCACCAATAGTGAGAATTATTGCAGATGAGGAGACGACTATCGGTATAATGGTTGACCTGCCGATGTTTTCAATCCGTTCAGTGTCTTCAAGAGAATCATTCCAGTTATAAATATGTATCAGTGCGAAAGAAATTCCAAAATTACTTGTGAGATACACGGTACTCTCAGATACACCGTTCACCGTGAATATATCTGTCAAACAGCTTTCCACGTCATAACGGACACATCGATTATCAAAGGTGTGAATTGAAGACAGAGGCGATACCTGCGGCAGTATATCGTATAGATCAATACCTGTGTGCAAAACAAAACTTCCATCATGATTGAAGATCTCGTTAGAAATGCCTTCAGCAAAGTGACCGAGCACATCCTTCGCTCTGTATCGGAGTTTAGTACCCCAGGGTATTTTAAGGTCCCGACCAAATCGTTCCTCGAAAAATGATCTTATCAGCCTGTGCATATCTCTTCTTGCTGTGTTTCCCGTATATCCCCTGGGTTTCAGCTGCAGGTCCTGGCGAACACGTGTAGACCTGCGACGGGAAATGTTGTTGAGAACTTTTGCCAGAAGCTCTCCACTCTGACCTACGAGGGCAGATGCGAGAAGAGAATCCTCAACACGGTTGAGTATATTTTGCAGTTCACGGTTGTCCATGAGAGGTATCATGTTGAAGAGAAAGAGACGGTCTGTAATGAAATATGCAAAAGGCGGATCGTCCTTGAAAAGATTTGTAACAATGCTTATTTCATCATCGACTGAAGCAAGGCGGAGCATGTTCAAAAGATGAATGAGTCCACGTTTATAGGTGAGGGGGTGGTCCATACCCATGATAAATCGGGATATGCGGTCCATACCAATGTGCTCAATGTCAAGGTATTCCTTGACAGGAATGTAATTCTTATGCACATAGGCGGATGTTGAAAAGGGTTCTGCTGGAAGGCAGGGTGATTTGCAGGATGTGCAGAAGAGTCTGGAGGCCACGCCTTTTTTTTCAAGAATTGAGAGAAACTTTTTATATTCTTCATTTTCCCGGTCACTATAGGTGATTACTATTCTGTTGCGATAGTAGAGTAAGGATGTTTTCTTAAACGTATGTTCTGCCGTTGAAAACAGTATGGTATAGATGCCAGGTAGCTTTGTTGTATAGGAGACGGTTTCCTCTGAGCGGAGGAGAATCCTTTTCAGCTCTTTGCGAAACACCTTTTCCCCTGCACTGTTGTAGATACTGATATACACATTCCTGTAGGTTTTGTCAGTTGAACGTATACGAATAGTTGTCTCTTCCCCAAGTTTTTGCAGGAATGGATAGTCCATTTCAAGGGGAAGTATGTTGTCGTACTTCACAGAGGGGATAAAACGGTCCCTGTGTTTATAGTCAAGCCACTTTCTCTGAAGGAGAGTGGGGCTGAGATATACCCGTTCATGCCATATAGAAGGAGTCTCCTTTCCCTTCAATCTTGCCTCATGGTCCTTGAACTGTATCTTCACAGGATTTATGTCTGCAACATTGTGAAGAAAGATAAAGTATTGTCCTATGTACGGTGTCCCGAACACGGATTACACCCCTTTCTTATCTGGGGCTGTCGCAACGTCATGCACAAAGAAGCATAAACATAACTTTTTACATTCCGATACTTAAAAAAGAAAACCCAGGGTGCTGCGCATGAAATTTAAGCTCATTATTGCTATGAGTGTCCTCATCTTGCCAATCTCAACTAACATAGTCGCTCAAAATGTTGAGTTTTACAACCAGGTTATTCGTTACGGCACCGATTTGGATATTGCCAGTGCATTTGCAAATGTTACAGAAAACCTCGATGACGAGATCAACGAGGGGATACTTGTTCTCTTTCAGGAGGAGCATTCTGTTGAAGTGTTTTCTGCCCTGGTTCGATACATAGCTGCTTTCGAGCTCAAGACAGCGGAGGAAACACTTGTCAATGAATTATACAATGGGCATGCAGATGAGGATTACAGAGAAATTGTCATTTACGCATTGGGAGTTACTGGATCACGTTCGGCACTCAAGGTGCTTAGAAGCTATTATGTTAATAATAAATCGACAAAAAGAATTAAAAAAGCTATCATTGATGCGTGGGGGCAAATTGGTGACATTAGTATTGAGGATGCTCTCATAGAGATCCTTACTGATACTCGTGAGGATGATGAATTGAAGGGAAGGGCCATTCTGGCCCTCGGTCAAGTAAAAAGTATTCGCTCCCTTGATCTCCTTGAGGAAATTGCCCGAAATAACTACGAAAACAAATACCTCCGTATGTATGCGGTGCACAGTCTTGGTAAAATTGGAGGAGAATCCGTGCTCGACATACTTGGCGAGCTGCTTCAGGATGAAACTCATGAAGTTGCTGAGTACGCGGTAAAGGGCATATCGGATATAGATTCGGCAAAGAGTGGAGAGTATCTAGTACAGGCACTGCGCTCGGATTTCGACAGGGTGCGGTATTTTGCGGTAATTGGACTTGCAGAAAAGAAGTATGTTGATGCTGTGGAAATTCTCACCTTCAAGGCTGAATACGATATGAATGAACAGGTCCGTATAGAGGCGAAAAAAGCACTTGAGAGCATTCAGGCTGGAGTTGAAACAGATAATTAAACTCATAGTGCGGCTTACTACAGCAACCAAAGTAAATAAAATCATATTCGCGCTATACTTTATTAAAGATTTTCGTACCACGGGCACTCCCTTCGGTCGCGCAAGGTACAAAAGTTACAGAGGAATAGCATATCTATGCTTGATTGATTAAAAAACTGTGTGTAAAGAGCATATCAGGGGAACAGAAGAGGATGCGTACAGTTTATGAGGTAATGGACACCGCAGATTCTGCATATATTCTTCAAAAGGGGAAACTGATATTCGAGCTGAGTCCAAAAGATAGATATACTGTTGAGGGAAAAGAGATAATCTTTGGAGCTGAAGAACCGTTCATAGCAAGCATGAATAATAGTGATGAATACTTCAGATTTCAAACTGTCCTTGCTGAAGATGAAGCACTGATAAAAAAAATCCCTCTCGAAAACCTGTACAGGGTAATTGGTGTGTATAACATTGGTTACAGCATAACGAAGAATATCGCGCGCTGTCTGGAAATAACCAATAGAATGTATATTGCAAAGGAGAAAAAACTATCCGGCCATGAAATCTCTGCCAAAGAATTTGCACGAATATACGTTGACGTCATCGATGCACTCAAGGATGCTTTCGGTAAATACAGAACAACATGGCTTGCAGAGATCATTGACCGATACTCCAACAGTTTAGTATTTGCGAAGGGTCAAGCCTTCAGGATAGGATCAGGCCGGTCGGATTTCAAACTGGATATAGATCAGCTCGATGACCTGACATTCAATCTAAAGGCCGGATCCATACTTTGTGAAGAAGGCGATGCCGGGCAGGAAATGTACATCTTGAACAGGGGCAATCTGCAGGTCTTTATTGGTGGCAAGAAGGTTTTTGACATCTTTGATCCCGGCACTGTTATAGGAGAAATGGCACTCCTACTTGGAGCGAAGAGAACCGCCACTATAAAAACCGTCACTGACTGCAACATTACCATCGTAAAACGTGAGAACTTGGAGGAAGTGGCAAAGAGCAACAAGGATTTCTTTCTAAAAATGGCTGCTAACCTGGGGCAGAGGCTTGAACACAACTGTATGCTCATCCGAGAAACAAGCAGCCTCCTGGAGGAAAGTGAATACGCCGATACACCTGAAGCACCAAAGGAGCGTACATCATATAAAGAGCTGTTGACCATGCTCCGCGAACTCGAACGTTACGAGATCAAGTATAAAAGTAACTGGCTGTCCTCTATACTGAACAGTGCCAAGGCACGCATCAATAAGGTACGGGATATCTATGCATAAGAAATGCGTCATGGGTGCAGGAAAAATGAAAATGCGAATATTGCTATTTTCACTTCTCTGCCTACTCTGTCTTACCATAAATCTCTACGCCCAGGATGAAGAGTATCTGAATATTGTCATTCTCGAAGAGCCTTCCTGGGTATACAAAGCAAGGGGAGACAGGTTTTACCGCGAGGGCAAGTACGGGAATGCCCTGGCCCAGTATAAAAAGGCACTCATCAGGAGGAAACGGGGGGGCTCAAATCAAAAGATAGATGGTATTGATATTGAGATGGGGTTGTCAAGGCAGGGTGGCAATCTCGACATCTACTTGAGAAAACTTGATCGATTTCGTACAGAGCATGAAGAGACCTCAGATCATGTTGAAAGGGCTCTCAGGGAAAACCGTTATGATGAAGCTCGATCATTGATTCAAATATTGCAACATGATGCGTTTGATATAGGTGCCGAGATGTTAAAAGCGGATGCCGAAGCACTCGACCGTTCAATTTATGTACGAAAATATGCTGAATGGGATTATCTGCAGGAAAGGCTTTTCGAATCTGACATTGGTGAAAAACAGGGATCACTCACCATCGTATTAACATCTCTCAATGAACAGTACATCGATAATATTGGCAGCAGCGATCCAAAACTCAGGCTCCAGATCGAAGGAAATGCTCCTTATCCTGAAGTGCATTTAAAAATCGCACAGATTTACTTAGAGGAAGGTTTATTCGACCTGTCACTGCAGCAGCTGGATATGGCAGAGAAGGGACAGGAACACTTTCAGATACCAGACCTCATTTTTAGCGTAATGTATACAAGGGCGGAAAATTATCGAACAAGGGCGGAGTTCTATAAAGAGCACGGCAATAAAAAAGGGTTCAACAGGGAAGCTGACAAATATGGAAGGGAACTCAACCGAATCGTTGAAAAAGATGAGAATTGGAGAGGGGGTAAGGAGGGGACTAGTTTCAAGGGATACAAGGATATCAAGCTCAATGAGATCCCCAACAGCCGCATACTCCATCTTTCAGGTGATGCTGAAGGAAGAGAAAAATATGGAAAAGCGTATTTCCTAAGCGGTGCGTACAAATTTCAAAATGGAAGAGATGAAGGAGCGGAACCCTATTTAAAAATGGCATTCTTATATGGATACGAACGAGAGACGGCAAAGAGATACCTCGAGCAGTACTATATATTAAGAAACGATACGGCAAACCTGAAAAAAATTGAAGACATCGAGGCTTTGTTTCGTTAATATTACCACATGCTTCGAGGGTTTCCGCTTACCATCACCGTGGTTGCCATGGCAGTCGTACTTCTCATCTGCAGCTGCGGCATTTACACAACAACAACCCCGCTCAATCCACCATTTGCACAAAGTATGGATTCGGCTAATTTATACTTTGCGGGATACAATGGACAGGACGTGCAACCCGTGCAGGAAGATTGGTTTGCAGGATACAACCTATACTATAAAAAAGCGGCGAATGATTACTATAAAGTTTGTGCGTACAAGCAGGCAATTCCTTATCCTACAATTCCCGAGCAGGTCATCATTGATGGTGATACAGATTATATATATTTTGAGGACAAGACAACAGAAACTCCTCCACGGATCGAATTTACGGTGAACATCGCCAATCTCTATCCGCAGGAAGACTTCTCACGAAGCTTTTATGAGCTGCACAATGATGAAGAGGACAGGCCCCAGTTTTTCTTTGCAGTCTCAGCTGTTGGTGATGATGATGAGGAAAGTGAGCGAATTGATTTCGGAAGGTGGCCTACAAGCGAATGATATCGGAGGAAGTTTAATGGAAGAATGGCTGTATAATCTCATCGGATACGGAATGTACGTAGTAATTGGCTTCATAAGTGCCATCTTCGTCTATTATATCCTTAAAAAGCCCGTGTTGGGCAAATTCTGGGCGGCTTTCATTCTAGGGATTATAGGTTCCGTGCTTGGCGGGTTTTTACTCGATGATGTATTTAAGAAATTAACGGACGTGTATAACATTAATATTCTTGCCTCGGGTTTTCTCAGCTGTGTTCTCATCCTCTTCTACAGCCTCGTAACTCCAGGTGGCAGTAAACAATAGGGCGCTTAACTAAAGGCAGATTTTCGTCGATATTTTAGGTAGCGTACTACTTGTATCCATATGGGAAAATGGGATGAAAAAATTCCTACTCATGGTCCTTGCCCTGATCCTCATTGTATGTGGCATATATGGAATCCATAATTATTCAAAGCTAAAGCAGGCGAAAAGCGACCTGAGTGAGGCTGTCCTTTCCGTTAACGAGGATCAGTACGATGACGCGATCGAGAAACTGAAGACTGTCATTGCCGCATACCCACACAGCATGGTGAAAGCACCTGCACTGTATCTTCTTGCCGATACGTATGAAAAGCAAGAACGTTATGCTGCAGCAGTAGAAACACACCGTTTACTTATCACTCACGAGCATATACCGGTAAACAATGACTGGCTCATCCTTTCCATAATTGCCGTTTCAAAACTCTACCGCAACGACCTTCTGCCTCTCTCAGAGGGAGGCGATGAAGCTTACCGATACATCCATACTATTGAGACTGCAATTGGCCTTAAAAGGGAACAGCTCTCCCTGTCACCGCTCATTCAGTGGGATGAGAAGCCATTCATTTCACTTCAAAACAATCTTGTATCATTGAAGCTGGACAAAAACGAAATATTGAAATACCTGGAGACTGAGCTTGCGTTTCTTTACATCAAAGCAAAACGCTATGAAGAAGCGGCAATTATTTTCAGTGAGCTCAACACAAACGCTGCGCGATTCGGCATGGCACAAATATATTTCGAGAACGGGAAGTACAGGAATGGAATCAATCTGCTCAAAGAATTAACGGTTTATGATACAACGGGAAAGATCAATATTCTCTACCTTGATAAGATGTACGAATATGCCGAACTGCTTTTTGAAAAGGAGTATTACAGAGAGGCCATTGATATATACATGAAAATCATTTCTCTTTCCCATAACAGCAAGTATGGTGAGTTCTCTTCCTACAAGCTATCAGTCTATTACTATTCGTCTGGAGATTATAAAAACGCCCATCGATATGTGGATACCACAATGACGAACAGCGTCCTCCTGAGGGATGAAGATTCCTATCTCCTGAAAGGATATATGTATTATGATGTCCGGGATTACTACAGGGCACTCAAAATATTCGATGATTTTGCGAAACGATTCCCCCAAAGCCAGAAAGTCCAGACAGCAAGAGAGTGGAAGTTGATGTGTGAACGAAGTATCAAGTACCTGGGTTAAAATATGCAACTCTCTCACCTGAAATAAAAACGCAACATTTCCTGTTAAATCGTATAGAGTCCTCATACCAATCATGGCTTGATTTTATTATTGCTTTGTAATACTTTATTCAACAATATTGCAGTGGACCATGTGCAACTCACCATAAATCCAACGATAGAGAAGTGAGGAAAACCATGGGTGATACAGAACGGGATAGGGCGCTGGAGACCGCGCTTCTGGGGATTGAGAAGCAGTTCGGCAAGGGCTCAATCATGAAGCTAGGGGATAGGGCAGCCGATCTCAACATCGAAGTCATACCAACAGGATCACTTACCCTCGATATAGCACTCGGTGTAGGAGGAATACCGCGGGGTAGGGTACTTGAGGTTTACGGCCCGGAGGCTTCCGGCAAGACAACACTTTCTCTTCATATGATAGCAGAAGCACAGCAGCAGGGTGGTATTGCAGCGTTTATCGATGCAGAACATGCCCTTGATCCACGCTATGCGAGGAATCTCGGAGTGAAGATAGAGAATTTACTCGTGTCACAGCCTGATACCGGTGAACAGGCACTGGAGATTACCGAATCTCTTGTGCGAAGTGGTGCACTGGATATCATCGTGATCGACTCCGTTGCAGCACTTGTCCCGCGAGCTGAAATTGAGGGTGACATGGGCGATGCCCATATGGGGCTGCAGGCGAGGCTCATGTCCCAGGCATTACGAAAACTTACCGGTGTTATCAGTAAATCCAGAACCAGTGTTGTTTTCATAAATCAGATTAGAATGAAGATTGGTGTTATGTTCGGCAGTCCTGAAACGACGACAGGTGGGAAAGCCCTGAAGTTTTATTCAACGGTCAGGCTTGACATCAGACGAATTGAAACCATAAAGAAGGGTACCGATGCCATTGGCAACAGAGTCAAGGTGAAGGTTGCAAAGAACAAGGTTGCGCCGCCCTTCAAGCTTGCCGAGTTCGACATCATGTACGATAGCGGGATATCAAAAGAGGGCGAGCTTCTTGACCTTGGAACCAGTCTCGGTATAGTGCAAAAAAGTGGAACATGGTACTCCTACGGAGACGAGAGAATAGGACAGGGCAGAGAAATAGCAAAGAAATACCTGTTTGACAATCCGTCGGTTAGAGATAAGGTTGAGAAGGAAATACGAGGCAAGTATTTTGGCACTCCGAGCGAAATACCAGACAAGGTAAAAACGGATGGATAGTGATAGACTACGGGTGACGATTTGCGGTGCAGCGGGTAGAATGGGTAAGGCAAATCTGGAAGTTTTTACTAAAAGTGAAGATACAATCGTTGTTGGAGCTATTGAATCGGAAGATTCACCATACATAGGAAAAGATGCCGGCAGCATATCAGGTCTGGACAATATCGGAACCCCTATTACATCGACTCTCGAGTCTGTTATTGAAGATACTGATGTGGTAGTTGATTTCACGACGGTATCTGCCACTCTCGCACACATGCGTGTTGCAATCAAGCATAAAAAGGCTATAGTCATCGGGACAACGGGATTTAACGATGAGCAGCTTGCATTGATACGAAAGTACGCAAAAGAGATACCCATACTGCTTTCACCCAATATGAGCCCGGGTGTCAACACACTTTTCTACCTTGTCGGTAAGGCTGCGGCACTTCTTGGTGAAGAATTTGATGTGGAAATCCTTGAGGTCCACCACAATAAGAAAACAGATGCGCCATCGGGAACTGCACTCCAGTTTGGAAGGATCATCGCTGATGCACGGGGAAAAGAATTCACGGACCTGGCAGTTTATAAGCGGGAAGGCGCCATTGGTGAGAGGAGAAAGGGTGAAATCGGTATCATGGCTCTCAGGGCGGCGGATATTATCGGTGATCATACGATCCTTTTCGGTGGTGCCGGTGAGAGGATTGAGTTCACACATAGAAGCAGCAGCAGGAAAAACTATGCTACGGGCGCGCTGAGGGCCACACGATTTCTATCTGGAAAAAAGAATGGGTTCTATACTATGGCAGATGTTCTTGGACTGCATAAGATATGATGCGTATTCCATTCTCCGGGTCATATCAGTGTTTTAATTAGTCGCTGGTGCTGCTTCCTGCGAAGCAGGCTTTATTCTTCATTAGAGAGTGCATCTTATACACCAGCTCAATCATTAGTTTCTAATTTATTAATATACAATTAGTTATATAATTTGCTTTGTACTTATTTAATAAAATGCGAATTATTCACGAGAAACTAATGAGCTTCGGTTACGGACTGTGTAGTCTATGACTGTAACATTCCTTGGGTTGGGATCAAACATGGGAGAGAGGGAATACAACCTTCTCCAGGCTTTATCTCATATCCATGGACAGTGTCGAATTATCGAATATTCATCCATGTATGTTACAGCGCCCATTGGGTACACCAGCCAGGCTTATTTTTTAAATATGATCGCCAAGGTCGATGCCTCTTCCTA
The DNA here is from genome assembly GCA_965603595.1 of uncultured bacterium. Classification (GTDB taxonomy): domain Bacteria; phylum Spirochaetota; class B62-G9; order B62-G9; family DRHN01; genus JAGLSF01. The sequence continues at coordinate 7,251 of CBFDDP010000026.1, read as the reverse complement.
TACACCCGTCGGGCTTCTCTCGTTCCTGAAAGGGGTAGAGAACCGAATGGGTCGAAAAAAGACCTTCAGGTGGGGTCCGCGGCCTATTGACATAGATATACTCTATATAGAGGGAGTAACTGTGAAAACGGCTGAATTGACAATCCCGCACAGGGAAATGTTCAACAGGCTGTTTGTGCTTGTTCCTCTATCGGAGTTAACTGATTCGCTCACCATTGATGGTCGACAGGTGGATATCAAGGCGAGCATATGCTCAGTGACCGGGGAAAGTGAGGAATCCCTGAGTACCAGTGTTTCACTTTACAAATCGAAGAGTAACTTTGCCCCCTATGGACAAAACTGATACTACAAACGCCTCATATGTTGTAAAGGTCGACAATTTCGAAGGTCCTTTCGATTTGCTTCTCTATCTGGTGAGGAACTCCAAGATCAGTATACACGATTTACACATCTCAGAAATTACTGCTCAATTCATTGACACAATGCGTAGAAGTACTCTGAATCTTGAAGCAATCTCTGAATTCATATTTACCGCGTCGCACCTTCTCTACTTAAAATCGAGAACACTGTTGCCGGAAGATATTACAATTATCGATGAAGCACCGGATGAACGGAGGGAGTATATCGATAATCTTATTGAGTATCAGAAATATCGTAACGCTTCACAGGTACTGAAAGAGGGGTTTGAGCAGAGTAAAGTACTGATTCGGAGAGATTCACAGCTCATCATTGATTTTGATGACAGTGAAAACTGGGAAGAGATGTCAATCATTGACCTCGTCATGGCTTTTGCCAAAGTTGCGAAAGAGGTTGACAAGTCAGTTTTCAAATCGGTGGAAATGGAGGAGATTTCAATTGAGGACAAAATAGATGGTATATTGAATCAACTCATCGAGTCCAATCAGCTTATGTTCGATGCACTCTTTCCGGATACATTCACCAAATATGAACTTATCATCACATTTCTTGCCCTTCTTGAACTGGTCAAGATGAAAGAGATATATATACTGCAGCACAAGCTCTTCGGAAGTATAAAAATATTGAGAAGAGAAAAGTGACTATGGGGACTACCATCGATAGGAGTGCTGTACAGCTTATTGAAGCGCTTCTCTTTCTCGAGAACGGGCCGATACATATCAGATATATTGCAAAGATAACCGGTGAAACAAGAGAAACAATTAAAGAGGCCGTATCTCAGATTCGTGAAAGACTGGCGCGTATAGAATCATCACTCGTCATCATTGAGAATGAGAACGGCGATTATCAGCTTACCATTACTCCCGAGCTCTATGAGAAGCTGGGAAAACGCTATGATACAAGAAAGAAGCTCAGCATTTCACCTCAGGCACTGGAAACACTGGCTATAATTGCATACAAACAGCCAATTACCAGAGTGGAGATTGAAAAGATACGAGGAGTAGGTGTCGAGCATGTACTGCACGTACTTCTTGAATATGAACTGATCAGAATTACCGGCAGAAAGGATGTTCCAGGAAGGCCCGTACTGTACGGAACAACGAAGAGCTTCCTCAAGTTCTTCGGTATTTTAAGCTTGCAGGACCTCCCGTCAATCAGTGAGTTTGAAAGGAGTTGAACAAGTTCGCAACATCGTGTCCTCCATCCGACTACAGAAACTCATTGCACACTACGGTTTCGCGTCGAGACGAAAAGCAGAAGCCTTGATACTTGAAGGTAGAGTACGAGTTGATGGGGAGGTAATTACAATTCTGGGAACAAAGGTACGCGATGGCGCCCTTGTGGAGGTAGATGGAGTATGTATCAACAGGAATGTTCCACGTGTGTATCTGATGCTGAATAAGCCACCAGGTTACCTCTGCACGACAAAGGAAAGTGACGAAAGACCGGTAGTGTATGATCTGATTGCAAAAAAGTATGCTCCCTTCGGTCTGTTCAGCGTTGGGCGTCTCGACTATTTATCGGAGGGCTTGCTCATTCTTACCAATGACGGAGATTTTGCTCACTCTGTCGCGCATCCATCTGGTGGCATCGTTAAAAAGTACGAGGTTCAAACCGAACAGAACATCCCCTATAAATTAATTGCTGCATGGAAAAACGGACTGTATATTAAGGGGGAACGATACGCTATCCAGGACTACAGGAAGATTTCATTAAAAAAAGTCATTCTTACCCTCGCTGAGGGTAAGAACCGCGAAATCAGGAGACTTTTCGAATCAGTCGATGTCAAGGTGGTGCAGCTCAGGCGGCTAGCAATCGGTTCTCTCGAACTTGGTTCCCTTGCGCCCGGTCAGAGCAGGGAGCTGTCGCATGAAGAGCTGAAACACATTTTCCAACCTACCCGGTAAGGTACTGTGTATTGGTTATTGCAATCGACGGTCCTGCAGGAGCAGGAAAAAGTACAGTGGCGAGGAGAGTTGCGCAAATCCTGAAGATACAGTATATCGATACCGGGGCCATGTACCGGGCCTTCACCTATTTCGTTCTGCAGCATGCTATTGCACCCGATGATACAGGGGCAATTGAAAGACTCCTCGATGGATTCGAGTTAACATTCAGGGGGCAGCGGGTATTTATAGGTGAGGAAGAGGTGACAATGAAGATACGCAGTGATGCTGTCACTGATAACGTGAGTTATATATCCAGCCTCGGTTCAGTTCGAAAAAAAATGGTTGAACTTCAAAGAGACATAGGTAAGAATAGGAGTGTCGTGGCTGAAGGAAGGGATATAGGAACTGTTGTATTTCCTGAGACGAAGTACAAGTTTTACATTGATGCGGCGATTGAGGAACGTGCAAGAAGAAGGATAGGGGATAAGAAAAATCAATCGAAGTTAACCGACATCAATGAAGTCAAACACAGGATTCAGCAGCGGGATGTGTATGATAGTACCCGGGAAATATCACCTCTTACGAAAGCCCTGGACGCACACTACATTGACACCACACATATGACCATTGATGAAGTCTGTAACCATATAATTTCACAAGTGAATGAATCGTAGAGGAGTTTGAAACGATGGCGAAGCATGATGAACTCGAACTTCAGGACGAGATAGTTCGGAATGAAGGTAACACCAAGGGCGAATCAACAGAAGAAACCTTCAATGAGAAGTACATCGAAGACCTCTCATCTTTCAGTGAAGGAAAGATCGTTGAGGGAATCGTCGTTGCTGTTACCACCGATTCGATATTTGTTGATATCGGATACAAATCAGAAGGTGAAATACCGAAGGTCGAGTTTAAGCAGGATCCAGATCAGGGTGAAAAGATACGCGTTATGATCATGCGTATGGAAAACCGTGAAGGACGATTGGTTCTCTCAAAACAAAAGGCAGATGAAATCGTCAAATGGGAGGAAATCAGGAAGTCCTTTGATGAAGGTTTGCCGATAGAAGGAAAAGTCGCTGAAAAGACCAAGGGTGGATTCATGGTCCTCGTGGAAGACAATTTTCAAGCATTTCTTCCTTTGTCACAGGCTTCGATCAGGAGAATTGAGGATCCGGAAGATTACATTGGAGAAGAACTCCTTTTCAAGATTGACAAGTTAAACGGAAAGAACAATATCGTGCTCTCACATCGTCGTTACCTTGAAGAGTTGCGGGAGAAGAAATTAGAGGAATTCTTCTCAACCAAACAGGTTGGAGATGTCATTGATGGAGTGGTAAAGGATATTGTCAACTACGGTGCCTTTGTAGATATAGGGGGTATCGACGGTCTGCTCCATACCAAAGATATGTCCTGGGGACGTATTGAAAACCCGAGAAAGGTGCTGGATAAGGGTGAAAGCATAACCTGCAAGATACTTTCGATCGATGAGGAAAACCGTAAGGTTTCCCTGGGGCTGAAACAGCTTACAGAGGATCCATGGGAAACCTTTGAGGAACGTTATACAAAAGGGAATCGATATAAAGGAGTGGTTAAAAAATTAACGAGCTTTGGTGCTTTTGTTGAACTCGAAGAGGGTATCGAAGGTCTCCTGCATGTGTCGGAGCTTTCGTGGACGAAGCGAATCAATCACCCGAAAGAGGTTTTGAAGGGCGGACAGCATGTTGAAGTCATGGTTCTTGATTATGATCTCGAAAAGAAGACGGTTTCACTCGGCTTGAAACAGGTGCTTCCAAATCCCTGGGATGACCTCGATACACGCTACCCGCCAGGCTCGAAAGTCAGTACTAAGGTCACTAGAATCACAAAATTCGGCGTGCTTCTGGAACTGGAAGAAGGTATTGAAGGCCTTCTTCATACTGAAGAAATGTCCTGGACAAAGCAGGTGAAAAATCCTTCCGACATGTTCAAAAAAGGACAGTCTGTCGACGTTATGGTTATCTCAATTGACAAGGAAAACAGAAGGGTCAAACTCGGTCTGAAACAGCTCCAGGATAATCCATGGACCAGTCTGAAGGAAAAACATCCTAAGGGAAGCATCGTGACTGGTAAAGTGACAAGCATAGTCGATTTCGGTGTTTTTGTACGTGTTGATGAGGATATTGAAGGCCTGATCCACATATCACAATTATCCAATGAAAGAGTCGAAGATCCTCATACGGTATGCAAGGTAGGGGATGAACTGAAGGCGGCAGTCCTCGATATCGATGAAAACAAGAAGAAAGTAACCCTCAGTGTGCGTGAATACTTCAATCATCTCGAGGAAAAGGAAATTTACAAATACCTTGATCATGATGGCGCCGAGACTAACTCCATGCCACTAGGTAACTTAATCGATATTACAAAAATAGGTAAATAGATGGAACCTCGTATCAAGAGCAGTGATATTGACGAGATACTGACCATCAGTACGCTTATTAACTCAACACTTGAAATCAATGAAGTGCTGAAAAGGATTATGGATTCAGCCAACCGTATGGTGGAGGCTGAAGCAAGCTCACTCCTGCTCATCGATGAGGCAACGGAAAGCCTCTATTTTCAGGTTGCTCTTGGTGATAAGGGAGAAGAAGTTAAGAGATTTACCCTCAAGATTGGTGAGGGAATAGCGGGTTGGGTGGCGAAGCATTCCAAGCCGCTTCTTGTTGAAGATGTGCAGAAAGATTCAAGGTTCTTCAAGGATATCAGCAAGAAGATAAACTATCAAACGAAGTCCATTCTCTGTGTCCCCCTTACTCTGAAAAACAGGACAATTGGCGTACTCGAAGTCATCAACAAGAAGGGTGGCGGCTCTTTTACCATTGAAGACCAATACATACTAGAAAGTTTCTCCAACCTTGCCGGAGTTGCTATAGAAAATGCCCGCCTGTATCAGGATATGAAATCCGAAAACATAAACCTCAAAAAGGAACTTACCAACGGCAAGGGCCCTTCCGAACTCATAAGTGTTTCACGTATCATGAAGGAAAAACTCGAGATGGCAGACCAGGTGTCTGAAACGAACACGACAGCTCTTCTTCTCGGTGAAAGCGGCACGGGAAAGGAGCTTTTTGCCGAGCACATTCATTACACGAGTGATAGAAGAAATAAACCACTTATTAAAGTCAATTGTGCTGCAATCCCCGAAAATCTTATTGAGTCTGAACTATTTGGCCATGTGAAAGGAGCATTCACCGATGCCATAAATGATAAGATGGGGAAATTTGAGCTTGCAAATGGAGGTACGATTTTTCTCGATGAAATTGGGGAACTTTCATATTCCGTGCAATCGAAGCTGCTTCGCGTTTTGCAGGACCATATCATTCAACGGGTAGGCGGTACCACATCAAAGAAGGTCGATATCAGGCTCATTGCAGCAACGAATAAGAACCTGTATGAGGAAGTGAAATACAACCGATTTCGAGAAGACCTCTTTTTTCGATTGAATGTGTTTCCGATTTACATTCCTCCTCTTCGTGAACGAAAAGAAGACACTGAACCTCTTGCCAAACACTTTTTACACAAGTTCAACCATGAGCTAAAAAAGAGCATAAAAGGGTTCTCGAAGGAGGTGATGACTACTCTCAAGGGGTACTACTGGCCAGGTAATGTACGCGAACTGCAAAATGTCATAGAGCGGTCTGTAGTGCTCTGCAAGAGTGACACAATCACAGCGAAAGACCTCTATCTCGGTACCGAGAGTCTGCAAACCAGGAGAATCGAAGTCGAACCAGCTCTTACATTGAAAGAGGCAGTAAACGAATTCAAAAGAAATTATATCACCAAGGTTCTCGAAAAGGTGGGTTGGAAGCAGACAAAGGCCTCAGATATACTGAAAATTCAGAGAACCTACCTTTCGCGTCTGATAAACGAGCTGAATATCAGTAAAATGTAATAGGGCGAACTTCGTTCGCCAACACCATGCACATTTGAACCTGATGTATGATCCTTTTTATTGAAGGGTCGGAAAAGAGACTTTTACCATAATTAGTGCGTGGTGAATAATACGTTATTTTGAATGAAACTTACAATGTTTGTTACATAACGCCTTGCAGCGAGACGAGATAAGCACTAATTATTGAACTGGTGGATAATTCGTAAGAATTATTCACCAGGAACTCATCAACTCGCTGTCGACGCTCCCTATACCTCGACAAACTGGAGCAACCTTATCGGAGGAAGTTACACAATGGCAAAAAGCAGGAAACAGGAACTCAAAGAAGATACCTTCACAAAAATCACAAAGAAGACCGAACAATTCATTGTCAAAAACCTGAAAAGCATTCTTTTGGCTATTTCAGCTGTGGTAATACTGGGAGGAGCCTATTTTGCGGTTAATCACGTCCTGTCAAGAAAGGAGAGGGAAGCGGAAAGTGCGTTCAGTAAAATATACCTTGCGTACAGTGATGCCAGTGCCGATACAAGCCTGGATGATGGGCAGTTAAAAGACAAGCTCATGATATTGAATGAGGAATTCGGCCTAGTGTTGGAGCGGTACCCGAAATCATCGACTGCTTCCAGAAGTGCCTACTACATTGGGAACACGCTTTACAGATATGAGGAGTATGAAGAGGCCCTGGAGTATTATGCGAAGGGGGCCAGTATTAAGCAGAAGAGCTACAGTGCGCTTCTCTGTGTGCAGGGGGAGGCCAGCTGCTATGAACAACTCGAAGATTATCAAAATGCGCAAAATCGGTACAATCACATAATCGATAAATACGGTGATTCCTTTCTTGTTCCCATGGTGAGATTCAGCCTGGGGCAGATTTATGAAAAGCAGAACATGTATGACGATGCCAGAGATCAGTACAACAGTATTGTTACAGACTACAGTTGGAGCAGCTGGGCAGATTTGGCTGAGAAAAAGATTCTGCTTTTAAAGAATATAAGCGGAGATGATGAAGCATAGTTA
>CBFDDP010000025.1:0-28213 GCA_965603595.1 uncultured bacterium | reverse complement strand
CCGAACAGCAGTTTCTGTTGATTCCCACCACTGAGATTTATGGCTGTCTGGTTCAGCGAGGAGTACTTGACCCCAAGTTTCGACATTACCTCTTCAGAGAGAGCCCTCTCAGCCTTGAAATCCAGTGCAACGCCCTGTGTGACCTTTTCAAGCCTTGAGATCGTGGTGTTGATCACCAGGTTCTGGTTGAGAAACAGACCCGTGAGTCTCCGGTCTTCCGGCAGGTAGTAGATGCCCTCGCGTATTGCAGCGTCTGGAGTGAGGTGCTCTATCCTCCGGTCGCTCAGGTAGATCTCACCACCCACTCGGCGTGTGAGACCGAATATCATCCAGGCCACTTCGCTCCTGCCTGCACCTACGAGTCCGGTGAGCCCGAGAATTTCACCTCCATGTACCTCAAATGACACATCCAGAACCTTGTTGCCATCGCTCAAGCCACTGACCCGGAGCAGTGGTTTTGTGCGGTTGATCTTCACTTCCCGTGTCTTCCTGACCCGATCAATGCTCCGGCCGATCATGAGGTCGTGAAGCACACTCTCGCTGGCCCCTCCTCCTTCAACCGTGTCCATCTTTCTTCCATCCCGTAGCACCGTGATACGGTCGCTTAATCTCAACACCTCATCGAGATTATGGGAAACGTATATGATCGTGATTCCCCTGTCCTTCAACTTCTGCAGCAGTGTAAACAGCAGCTCTGACCCCTCCCTCGTGAGTGGGGCGGTCGGCTCATCGAGGCAGATGAGTTTTGCATTGTCCTTTACCGCCTTGAGAATTTCGACGATCTGCTTCATTTCCGTTGAAAGGCTGGATGTCCTTCTCTGCGGGTCCACGTCCGTGAGGCCGAAATCCACGAGTATCTGCCTGGATTTTTCGGCAGCGGCTTTCCAGTTGATGCTGAATTTTTTATTGCAGTACAGATTACCGATGAAAAGGTTTTCGGCAACTGTCAGATTGTCGAACAGGGATGTTTCCTGAAAGGCAACAGAAATGCCGATCTCAAAAAGCCGGTTTGGATCTGCGTTGGTGATACGCTCTCCCTGGAAAAGCACTTCCCCCTCATCCAACCTGACAATGCCGGAGAGTATTTTAAGGAATGTACTTTTACCTGCTCCGTTCTCACCCACAATGGAATGGATCTCTCCCCTGTCGATTTCCAGATCGACCCTGTCGAGAGCAAGCACACCGCCAAACCGTTTCGTCAGCTTCTCTACCCGCAGGAAATCCATGGCCTTTTCCCGTAGTATGTATGTGAAGTGCTCAGTCCTTGAACGGGAGCTTCACGATTTCACCCGTCTCTATGGAGCGGTCTATCGCGAGGCAAATCTCATGAGACTTATACGCCTCGTGTATGTTGGCATCTGCTTCCCTGTTGTTTATCAGAGCATCGGCGAAGTCTTCGACCATCTCTTTAAAAGGATGGTGAACCACATCACCGCTGTCGAGCATGGTCGACTGAAAGGTCTGCCATTCCTCCTGGCCGGGAAACCACTCCCTGGAGAAAAATTTCTCATTGAACACCGAGCCCTTGCTCCCATGCAGTATAATGTTCATGACATAAGGGCACTCATTCTCATAGCTATTGCCGGTTTTGCCGATTTTGCCGCTTTTAAACTTGGCAAGGGCCTGATAGGTGGGTTCATACTCGTAATCCTTCCGGTGTCCCCATATTCCGTACGCAAACACCTCTTCCACATCCCCCCCGAAGAGGTACATGAGGTCCACGGCATGACAGCCGGCAACCAGACTCGCCGTCGGACCGTTCTTCCTCGTGTTTGCTCCCCAACGCCAGCCACTCCACCAGGGTCCAATTTCATGGTAGTAGTCAACCTCGACATAGTATAGCTCTCCAAGCCCGCCCTTGCTGATCATTTGTCTCAGGGAGCGGATGTGGGGGTTCCAGCGGGAAATAAATCCCACCTGTGATTTCACCTTTGCCCTGACAATGGCGTCCCTCACGTCTTTTAGTTCCTTGAGGTTCATACAAATCGGTTTCTCGATCACCACATGTTTACCCGCTTCGGCTGCCGCGATTGCCTCCTCAGCATGCAGGAAGTTTGGAGAACAGATATCGATGATGTCGATGTCGTCTCGCTTGAGAAGTGAGTCGAAGTCATCGAGAATATCGCAGTCCAGTCCCAGTTCTTCCTTCTTCGTTTGGGCCGAGGACTTATTGCGCGAAGACAGAGCCTTTACATCCATATGGGGATTAATCATATAGGACCTGATGTGTTCACCGGCAACCCAGCCGATGCCAAATACTCCAACGCCGTAGGTTTTCATGAAATACCTCCCTTTCCTTGTTGGACCCAGGGGCCCACCTGTGAAGTAAAAGGTTCTTCAAATGAAAATCAGTTCATGGTACGCGGTTTACGCTCACGTCGATATTCGCTCTATTATACCATACATGAAAACGCAAAGATTCATAATCCACAGGGATGTAACACACCCGCAGGACGGTCATACGCCATTCTGCGGGTGTTTCCGAACATTTACCAGGTGCCGGGAAACCGGTCTATGTTTGTCTCGTTGATAAGCTCCTGCCGCACCATGGCAAAATGCGGGAGGCGTTCACCCATTTCGAGGTAAGCCTTCATGAATAGAATGTCCTGATACACACAGAGCTCTGGTCCCTGATCGACGATGCCCAGATACCAGCCGTCCTTGAAGTCCTGGATGCCGCCCTTACTCCCACCCGCAGCAGCGATTTTCACCTGCCCGGGCTTGTAACCCTTCTCCTTTAGAGCCCGTACGAGGCCGGCGCCCATCCAGTCGTCTGACACGTAGAACCCATCTATTTTGGGATACTTGGTGAGAATGTCGCTTGCCACCTGCTGCGCTACGGCAATGTCCCAGTCGCCTGGCTGTTCCGCCACGATTTTCATGCCAGTGTTGAGCCTCGTGAGCTCGTTTTTAAATCCGGCTGTATACTGCAGCTCAGAGCTCGAGCCCTTGGGGGCTGTAATGAGGGCAATGTTTCCCTTGCCGCCCAACTCATTTTGCAGAAGCAGTGCGCACTGGCGTCCCGCATCCCGCGTATCAAGACCCGAAAAAGAGGTCATGTAATCATATGCCTTGTAGTCGGGGGGGTCCATGGTCAGTATGAGCGGTATACCCGCATCCACGATCTTCTTATAGGTCTCGATCATGGGCAGACTGTCAAGTGCAAAGTGCATGATCATGTCCACATCCTGGTCGATGAAGTTCTCCAGCCCGTCAGCCATGACTTCGAAATCGAATCCTGCATCGTGCCATATGACTTCATACTGCGGGTACTTTGCAATTTCTTTTTCGAAGAGATCCTTGTAAAAAACCATCCAGGGAATCGTCCAGCTGATGCAGGAGTAACCGATCTTGAAGATCTGCCCCTCCACAGCAGTGGGTTTTGCCGCTCCAGCTGCTGCTGCATCATCTTTCTTCCCACTTGCAAAACTGACAGCTGCGACAGAGAACAGAAGAGCGATACAGCAAAAAACAACCACAAATTTCTTCATGTTGCGTTCCTCCTTGACTCTCTTGTTATTTTTATTGCACGGATACAATGCAATGCGGTATAATTGGTTATTGATCGTATACAATCTATTTAATTGAGTTTATTTGGAAAGAATCTAAACAATTTTCTTTGTACAATAGAATAGATATTCTGTCAAGGATATTTACACTGAGTTTCAGGAATTTTTATGTACACGTCTCTGAATATCATGAGCGGTGATCTCAACTCTCTCAAGAGGATGAACCGGCTCCATATTATGAACATACTCAGATCAAGGGGTTCACTCTCCAGAACACAGCTTGCCAAGGTATCCGGTCTGAACAACAAAACCATAACCAACATCATAAATAATCTGCTTGCCAAAAACATCGTGGTATCAGTAGGCCTTCAGAAATCGGATGACGGGAGGAAGAAGGAGCATTTCAAGCTCAACAATGAGCTCTACTATTCCATCGGGATTGACATAGGGGCGTCCCATATCACGACCATTCTCATCGATCTCGAAGGCCAGATCATGCATGAGAAGAACTTCAACTTCAGGTTCGGCCTGAAAGGCTCAATAATTTTAGAGAAGCTGATTAATTTGACACAGCAGCTCATCGACGAGTCGACCGTACATCGCGACCGTATTATCGGAATTGGGTTTTCTGCACCCGGATTTTTTAATAAACAGCTGGGCGTATGGGACCTGGCATTCAACATATCGGACTGGAAATCTGTCCCGATCGCCAGGATACTAAACGAACACTTCCACCTTGAGGTCTACCTGCAGGACTGCAGCCGGAGCATGGCCCTGGCAGAGCTCTGGTATGGAGAGGGAAAGCATGTGGATGATTTCATTCTACTGGACATCGGTCAGGGCATTGGTTTGGGCATCGTGATAAACGGCGTGCTCTTTGAAGGTGCAGGGATGAAGTCGGGTGAAATTGGGCATTTGATGGTGGACCCGGCGGGGAGAAAATGCACCTGCGGCAACTATGGGTGCCTCGAATCGGTGTCCTCGGGTACGGCAATAACCGCCATTATGCGGGAAAACCTGCGTAACGGCAAGAAATCCAAGGTTTTGGATCTCATTCATGACCGCATCGAGAACCTCACCGTCATCGACATCGTGGACGCAGCCGATATGAATGATGCACTTTCCATGGAGGTGCTGCAGAATGCTGGCGAGAAGCTGGGCAAGGCGATGAGCTATATCATCAATCTCTTCAATCCCGAACTGATCATTATTGGTGGACAGCTCTCTCAGGCCGGGTCCCATCTGATCGATCCCCTGATGCAGGCGGCAAAAGAGTACTCCATACCAAACCTCTTTCATGACGTTTCCATACGCCTGTCCAGATTGGGGCCGCTCAGCACCTCACTGGGTGCAGCAACCATGGCTATCAACGACAAGATATTCAGCCTGTAAAATCGAATATAGACGAGCTTAAGTGAATTTCTCTAAACGCTGCACCCTTCAGCACGGGCTGATGGTTTACAGCGTATACACATAACAGGGAATGAACAATGGTCAAAGGATTGCTGCGCGTCATCGATGATCAACAGATGCAGCAGGTGCATCTGTCAGCGTTGGAAGTCCTGCAGAGAACGGGCATGATCATACGGGGTAAATTCCTTCTCGAAGCCCTCGCCGATGCAGGATGCCGGATCGATTTCGACAAGGAGCGTGCATGGTTCCCACCAGACCTGGTCGAAAAGCAGATCGAGGGTCAGAAAAACCGATACAGGATGGTGCGGTCCTCTCTCTGGTACCCCTTCTGCAGGGAGATGTCTGAGACCGATGCATCCTGGCCCGAGGAGTTCACCGTCGACTACGGTTTTGCCACGCCTTCCATCTACGATTACCCCGAAGGGAGATACCGTCCCCCCACCAGGAACGATCAGATCGACATGATCAAGCTCGGCGACGGACTCGAAGCGGTAAAAGCGGTATGTGCACCCTTTATCTGCAGTGATGTGGATACACGCATAGAGACAATCCAGTCATCACGTCTCCTGCTGCTGCACACCGACAAACAGGGTTGGGTGGGAACCTCCGACTCCAGAGAGGTAACCTATCTTGCAGAGTTTGCCAAGCTCGCATTGGAAAGATACTCGGATGACGAAAAAGAAAATATTTTTAAAACAGCCCCACCAGTTTTCGTGCATGCTTACTGCACCACTTCACCGCTGAAGCTTGATACACACCCTTGCATGGTTCTGCAGGAGGCGCTGAAGTATGGCTTCCCCGTCAACTTCGCACCCATGCCCATACTGGGCGGTACCACTCCCATGACATCTGCGGGAAGCCTCGTCATCGCCGCGGCCGAACTGCTTGGATGCATCACAGCAACGACGCTCATCGATCCTGATGTGTACTATTACGGCACGGTCATCTCAGGTGAGATGGATATGAAGACCACACAGGTGTGCTATGCAACACCGGCAGCCATACTCACTGACGCGGCATTGCATCAGCTCTTCAGATTTAAATATGGCATGGTGGTCAACGTGGAGCCTGCCTACCTGGAGGCCAAGTGCCCGGGTATGCAGGCGGCTTTCATGAAGACCTACCGCCAGATGGCCTTTGCCGCCATGGTGAGCGCTCCAATGCCCGTAGGTCTCCTTGACAATGGATCTGTATTCTCGCCCGTGCAGGCCATGATCGACCTGGACATGAACCGGGCTCTCTATCAGCTAGGCCGCGGTATAGAGTTCAACGACGAAACACTGTGCGTGGACCTGATCAATAAAATGGAATTCTGTGAGCGCGAAGCATACCTGCAGACAGAGCACACTTTGAACAATTTCCGTCGCATAATGTGGGACACCTCACTGTTCGACCGGAAGTACCGCAAAGAGGGAAACCTGACACCCGGGGATGCTGATGAGCGTATACTGGAAGAAGCAGACAGGAGGTGGAGACAGATTGTGAAGTCCCACCGATCACCTGAGCGCGACTCACAATTCAGAGCAGAGCTGGACAGAATCGTGGCTGCAGCGAAAGAGGAGCTCCTGGCATAACTATTTTGCAACTGATGTTTTTAGAGGCGGGGTTTCCGTCACTCGGCAATCCGTGCAGCCGCCACTAGGAACCCACCTTTGGTTGCAGCGATTTCTAGTTCGCCAATGCCTCTTCGATCATGACAAGCAGGTTCGGCAGCGGCACATCGGCCTGCAGGGTGATGCCCGGTTCGAGTATGTACCCTCCTCCCCGTCCCATCTCTTCCTTGAGCCGCTTTACCTCATCCCGTACCTCGCTGGGATTCCCATGGGGAAGCGTATTCTGCGTTCCCAGTCCACCGCAGAAGGTGAGATCCTTTCCATAGGACCGCTTGAGCGCTAAAATGTCCATGGTCTCAGGTTGGATGGGGTGAAGTATGTCGAGCCCCAGGTCGATCAGATCAGGGATGACAGCCGACACATTGCCGCAGCTGTGATGAAAAACTGCCTTTCCCTTTCTCTTTGCAAGATCATATAACGCCCGGAGAGAGGGCTTCACGAAACGTCTCCAGGCCTCCGGCGAGATGATCAGGTCCTTCTGGGTCCCATAGTCATCGCTCAAGGCGATTGCCTCGAAGGCGCATCGCTCGAAAAGCAATTCCATGGTGCCGAGGATGTAGTCACCAATGCCGCCCAGAAGGGCCGACACGAACGCAGGGTTGCGGGTCACATCGATGAGGAGATCCTCCATACCCCGCATGAATGTGGCCCGTTCCCACAGATCTCCCACCCACAGAATACGGTACTGGCCACTGTTCTCCTCAGACCACTCCTTTAGTCCCTCGAAGCGGTACTCCTCCGACGGATCGGGAAACCGGTATCCGGCAAGCCTAGGCTCCCGCAGGCATGGACCGATGGGTGCACCCCTGTCAATGTAGCTCGTCGACCAGATAACGCCGAACTCGTCCTCAATAGTATCCCCGTAACGATCAGGGCTCGCATAAAGCGGCTTGATCGAATTGGGTGCATTCATGCGAAGGGGAAAGTCAAGCGTTTCATCGAGGCTGCTGCTGCGGTAGTGTCGCTTGAGAAGGGCTTCAATGGGTGGGGAAAACATGAAGTTGTAGGGAACCTTCCCGGTATCCTGGTGAGAGAGGGTCTTCTGAATCCACTCTTTGTCGGTCACATTATCACTTCCCCTTCTGCATCTCTGCGACAGCCTCGAGTATGACGTCAGCCATGTAGTCCACCTGCTCCTTGGACAGTCCGTACAGCGGCAGATGGGTAAAGCGCCTGTTGAACACCTCTTCTGCAACGGGACAGCCTTTGGCAATGTCATCAACAGCATACCCTAAACTTTTAAGAAGTTCAAACTTGTACAATGGGGCAAAGTGAGGAATGTTGGTGATACCCCGATCATCGAGCTTCTTCTTTAAGACCTGAATGTCGTCTCCCGCCCTGGCCGGGTCGATCTGCAGGAGATAGAGATGATAGGTCGACTGTATCTCATCGGTGTCCATGCGCTGGGAAATGATTGCCTCATTTTCAGCCAACCGATCGTTCAGATGCTGCGCCACACGGCGCCTCAAGGCGTTGATCTGATCGATGCGTGCGAGCTGATGCATGAGGCCGATGGCCTGTATCTCTGTAGATGACGAATTGTTCGCTGCAAAGGGACCGAACTTCCCCTTCAGGGAAACCACGTCGTAGAGCCAGTTTGGAATCTGTTTTGAGAGATCGAGACCCAGAAAGCGTGCCTTTCTCAGGTCATCTCCAAAGGCATCGATATTCGTGGTTATGATTCCGCCTTCCCCAAAGGAGGTGATGTTCTTCACCTCGTGGAAACTGAATGACCCGAAATGACCGATTGTGCCGATCTTCCTGCCTTTGTACACAGAGCCGAAGGCATGCGCTGCGTCCTCCACGACCACGAGGTCATGCTTCTCCGCAAGCCTCATGATGGGGTCCATGTCCACGGGCCATCCGCCGATATGTACGGGGATGATCACCTTGGTTTTGTCAGTGATCTTGCGCTCCACATCTGCCGGGTCCATGTTGATGGTTCGCTGATCGAGATCGGCAAAGACCACCTTTGCACCCACTGCAAGGGGATATGAGATTGTGGCGACAAAGGTAATAGCCGGTGCAATGACCTCATCTCCCTTCTGAAGATTGGCGTAGCGATAGCCGATTTCAAACCCCGCTGTGGCGTTGGTGAGAAAGGTGGCGTACCTTGAGCCGAGAAACCCATTTACCTGCTCCTCGAGCTTGAGTACATTGTCGCCCAGAGAGAGCTTGCCGGGGGGCTCGCCGTGTTTGACGAGCTCCCTGATCTTCGTCTCAATGACCTTGAAAATTGAATCGTACTCATCGTCCGACTTCTGTACCAGGAACCTAATGATATCGATGATATCGTCCGCATTGTAGTTTTCACCCACTGCTGCCCAGGGGACCTTTGCTTCTCCCGTGCTGTATCGAAAATCGGATGGCTTTGTATCTTCTGGCATGGCCTGTACCTCCCCTCATAATAATGTGCATAAATGCATGTATTCCCTCTCCAATTATACATTCTCACAATGGAAGTGGTGGCAATGAACCTCTTACGCTAAATCACCCTCCATGAATAATACTCGGGCAGGTGCTCCGGATGTGCCCTTAACGGACAGGGGCATGCAAAACAGCGTCCCCCTGTCCGCCTCTACCCTGTCGAGATTGACCAGAGGTGCCACGAGGAGCACTCCCTGTTTGAATATCTCACCGAGAAGCCCGCCCTTCTCCTCCTCGTCGTCTTCAGACCAGGACGCCTCTATGCAGGGTACATCAATGCCAAAGATGCTGATATCCTTTTCCAGAACCCACTCGAGAGCACTCTTAAGCATATTCGGGCACTGGAGGACATAGCCGGGCTTGTTCCACATCTTGCCCCAACCGGTCTCTATGATCAAGGCATCACCCCTGTCGATTTTCGGGGCATGGGCGTCAAGCATGCTGTTATCTATGAGGCTTTTTGCAGGTTGTTCGGGCAGCTTTACAATCTTGACCGGTTTGATAAACTCCTCAATAGAGTAGCTATCGAGGTTCCTTCCCTTTTCCAGAATATGGGATCCAGCCTCCAGATAGGTACCCGATATAGTGGATACGACAATCTTTGAGGAGAAAAAATCCTGCTCCTTCACCGTGGCGACTGTTTCGATCGCCACCCTGGGCACAATGTTTTCCAGCCCCGGGAGCTCATGGTATCCCCACAGCCCTTCTTCAATCACGCCGCTTAATTCGACAAACTTTCTCATCTTTTAAGCCTCCTTCAGCAGGGGCAATCTGCATCCCGTTCAATAGCCACACATAACAAGACTGCCCATGCTATTTCGCCGTATATCCTCCGTCAACGGGGAGCACTGCCCCGGTCACAAATGACGCCTCTTCAGAAGCCAGGAAGAGCATTGCCCTGGCTATCTCCTCGGGTTGTGCGAATCTACCGAGGGGATGCATGGTTCTGATCGACTGGGCGGTTTTCTCGGGGTCCTCCTCCAGGCCCAGAAGGCGATCTATCATGGGGGTTTCCGTAGTACCAGGGCAGATACAGTTGACCCTGATATCATCGGCCGCATAGTCAACTGCCATCTGTTTCGTCAGAAGCACCATGCCCCCCTTGGACGCGCAGTAGGATGCGAGTACCGGATTTCCCAGGAGCCCCCGAATAGAGGAGATATTGACGATTTTTCCCCCTCCCCGCTTCCGTATGTGGGGGATCACAAACTTCGATGTGAGCATGGCCCCCTTCAGGTTCACCTCCAGTACCCTGTCCCACTCATCTTCATCTATGTCCGTGACCCTGTCAGATGTGCGGGTCGTTCCGATTCCACTGTTGTTGACGAGGATATCGATACCGCCGAAGGTTTGCACCAGTCTTTCGGTCGCTTCCTTCACATCTGCCGGGCTGGTGATGTCGGCCGGTAGCAGCACCGCCTCACCGCCCTGCTCTGAGATGTCCCGAATTGTCTGCTGCCCTCCCTCCACACTTTTATGTACATTCACACCAATCCTGGCACCATGACGGGCAAAGAGCGAAGCTATGGCCCTGCCGATACCCGTTCCTGCACCCGTTACGAGGGCTATTTTACCATCCAGCCGTTTATCCGTCCCGTGCATATCACTCTTCCTGCGTCAATCCTTCTTCACAGAGTCAATTTGAGATTGGGACGCCCTTCATAATATGTTTATATCCATTTTCTCAACAAACTCAATACGGATTCAGCACTACCCTCCTGTTCCGCGTACCTTCTCGGCAGCGTTCTCTATCCCCTGTATCATGGTATCGATATCATCCTCTGTTAATCTGGGGTGCATGGGAAGGTTCAGCTCCCTGTGGTAAAAGAACTTCTCCGCATGGGGGCAGAGCCTGTTCGGATAATTGTAGAGCTTCTTCAAGGCGGTGAAGTGATAGGTGGGCTGATAGTGCAGGATTCCCTGAATCCCCTCTTCCCGGTACAGCACCCGCATGAACTGATCCCTGGAAGCGCCGAGCTCATCCTCCTCCACACAGAGCGTGTACAGATGATAGCTGTGAAAACAGTTTTCATCCTCGTAGGGGACGGTGAGCCCCCTGACCCCCCTGATCCCAACCGAGAGACGATGTGCGTGCTCCCTTCTCTTTGAAACGAGCTGGTCGAGCTTTCTGAGCTGTGCGCGGCCAACAGCAGCCTGTGCCTCGCACATGCGATAGTTGCATCCCCATTTTCCGTCATCGTCGATCACATCGAAATGAGACGGAATCCAGTAATCCTTCACATCGGTTTTCTTAAGATGGTACCCCCCAAAGGTCCACTCTGTATCATCAGGATTCCAGCTGGTGATGCTCATGACGCGCATTCTACTGATCCTGTCAACGAGCTCGTCATTATTCGTGGTGATCATGCCCCCTTCACCGAGGGTTGTTATATTCTTCAGTGAATGGAAGCTGAAGCAGCCGATATCACCGACACTTCCGGCAGGCCTTTCCCTGTACTTCGACCCCGTGGCATGTGCACAGTCCTCCAGCACATAAAGACCATGCTTCTTAGCAATCTCCATGATAGGGTCCATGTCGCACATCTGACCGCCGTAATGTACCACATAGATGGCCTTCGTTCTGTCGGTTATCTTCTCCTCGATCTTCACAGGATCGATGTTGTATGTCCGAGGATCGATATCGGCATACACCGGTCTGCCACCTTCCTTGAGAACGACGAGGGTTGTGGCTATAAAGGTGACGGGAGTGATGATCACCTCATCACCCTCCCCGATGCCGAAAACCTGTGTGGCAACATGCATTGATGTGGTGCATGAGTTCGTAGCAAATGCGTGTTTTACCTTAAAGATGTTCGCAAACTCCTGCTGAAAAAGCTGAACCTGTGGTCCCATGGTCTGCGAGTCCTGTTTCATCGCATTGAGCACCGCCTGCCGATCATCATCATCATAGATGGAACCAAAGAAAGAATAGGGCACCTTGAGCTCCACACCATCGTTCATCTGATACCCCGAGGTGATGCCTCCCTCGGTGTCTGATCCGGTATACAGTGCATCTTTCTCTTTCTTTTTCATGGCGTACCTCCCGCCTGTGCAGAGTATTCACTGTGAGTTAATCATGAGTGCATTCATATGTCTATGAAACATGTTCAGAAAGTTCTTCACTATTCTACGATTTTTCCGGTTATTCGATCATCGGGTTTGTACGCAAGCAGGTTTTGTATGCGTCCTCGTGAGGTTATAGTCTGTTTAATCGTAAAGGTATTTATGCAATAAAGACCTTCGATGGAACATGACAGACAACTAGAGCTATCGTCATAGAACAGTTTCGGTCTCGAAATGTTCAACAATGAACGCCTATCTTCCGCGATATCATGTACATAAAAACCCGCCGGCTACAACAAGGCCCACACCTGTTATCCAGGATGAACCATCTACACCTTCGCCACCTTACCCGTTTTCTGTGATCTGTAGGCAGCCTGAATGACTCTGAAGTTCTTCAGGGCTTCCTCACCACTGTTCATGGGCTTTCGTTTCTTTTCCACTGCATCGATAAAGTCTTCCGCCTCGGCCATGTACATGTCCTTGAGCTCGGCCTCGACTTTCACAGGTTCAATGCTCGAACGTTCCTGCTGTGCATTGTATCCCCTGTCCTCGCCCTGCAGGTAGGCTATCATGGTGCCGCCAACAACTTGAGAGATCGTACCTTCGGCCATGAGGCTCCCCCTGGTCCCATACACCTCGAGCACACCTTTTGCCGCCTCATCGGGGATGTTGAAAAATGAATCACACACCCCGTAGGCGCCATTCTGAAACCTGAGAAGTATCACACCTGAATCTTCAACGGGATACCCGTGGGTTTCGGTACCGTTGAAAGAGGAGACTGCGGAGACCTCGCCAAACAGGTAGCGGAGTATATCGACCGTGTGAATGGCCATGTCCATCAGTGCACCGCCACCTCCCTTTGCGGGGTCCTGCCGCCAGGCATTTTCCATGGGTGGGTACCAGCAGGTGAGCTGTCCCCGCCCCATTACCGGGTTGCCGATTACCTTCGAATCCACCATCTCTTTCGCCTTAATGTGGTATCCGTGATAGCGCATCATGAAACCGACCTGCAGGACCACGTTCCTCTTCTCACAGTAGTCTATCAGCTTCTCCGTTTCTTTTATGGAAATGGCAAGGGGCTTTTCACATAGTATGTGCTTCCCTGCATCTGCCGCATTTTGAATCTGTTCTCCGTGCACCCACACCGGGGTACCGATATACACAGCCTCCACATCGTCATTGCGGATAAGATCATCCTCATTCGTATAGGAAGAGCCAATACTGTACTTCTTTGCGACGTTTTGTGTAAGCTCTTCTGAGATATCTTCAACAGCCGTAATGGTGACCTTCTTTGACTTCAGCATTCCGGGAATCGTCCGTCTGTCGGCTATACCACCGCATCCAATTATTCCAAATTTCATATGCAGGCCTCCTTCAAAACCATTCTTTCATAATCCAGTGGAAATGTCTCTGAATTTTTTAACCCATTTTCTTCACTATCTTACGATGCAGCCCTTCATCGCATTGACAGGCCACCCGTTTGTCTGAATCGTGCCGGAGGCATGCCTTCGATTTTCTTAAAAGTGCGGTTGAAATAATTGTAGTCTTCGAAGCCGACCTGATATACGATCTCCTTGATGGGGACGGACGTCTGCTTCAGAAGATCCCTGGCAGCCTGTACCCTCAGCTTCATGAGATAGGTGCTGAAGGTGTGCCCTGTGATCTTCCTGAAGAGGGAGCTGAAGTAGTTGGGTGAGAGAAAAACAGCGGTTGCCACGTCGTCGAGGCGGATATTTCTGTTGAAGTTTTTTCGGATAAACTCCTGGGCTTTGGCTATCTTGTCATTGTTTCTCAGCGATTCATTCCCAATACCGCTGAGCGTACCCTGCCCCTTTTCCAGTTCGAGAACCGATATGGTCAGGTCCTTGAGCGCCTTTTCCAGCTTCATGCGCTCTCTCTCCTTACGGTAAAGCTCACGGTCTTTCCCGATAACCATTCGCTGCAGTTGTATCTCGTTTTCCACTGCAATGATATAGTTGGCGATAAGGGCGAGGAGCTTTACATAAAAACTCAGACGCTCCCTGTCAACAACCTTGACCTTGAAGTATGCCCGTTTCAATTCTGCATACTCCAGGTTCAGGTTTTGCAATCGCTTATAAAGCTGATCATATGACGCATCGGTCGGGTCCTCGAGAAGCACCTGCCCAGTGTATATCCCGCCCAGCTCCTGACCCTCATAGATGAGTGGAATGGAAACATCGGTGAGAGAAGCGTGGCACTTGTATATACAGTACCCAACCTTTTTTCTCGCCTCGGCGAACCCCCTCCGGTCACTGGCGAGACACCTCCGCATACCTTCATCGCTGGACTGTATAATCTTGCAGAACTCGTTCTTCTGTTTCTTTGGAAAGAAATCCCACAGGTCATTGCGGCCGGGGTAGTGGAAGGAGATGACCATGCCTGTATTCTGGTGATAGATCTCCCTGATATCGTCGAGTATCTTCAAATCCCTCAGATTCACAAGTTCCTGTTTGTTCAATCCCATAGCCTAAAATCCGGTGTTGCATACCGGTTTCTCTTGAAAGGTAAAAAACCTGTCAACCTGATCCAGGTATGCAGGATCTGACAGCTCCGCGAAACCGTATTGGGCGAGCCTTCTCAGCGGCACCACACCCATGAGCAGGGATGAGAAGTCTGAAATATCGATGTAAAGCGTAACATCCGCTTCTGTTACATCCGTAAGCCTCGCCCTTCCCTCATGAAACGCAATGGAAACTTCCCCACTGTTTTCAGGCAGAAAACTGTCCGTGATCTGGAGGCACAGCGTCAGCACACCGGGACCGAAATCAAATTCACACAACTGAGCAAGTGCCTCCCCTACATCGATGATGCGGTACATGAGCCCAACTCCTGAGATATTGCTCTGATGGTAGAGGGGATTTATCACGTTCTGCGATCCATCGGAGACGTCGAGCAGCAGGTGATGGAAGTAGCAGTCCTGCGTCCTTACAATGATCCGTCCGATCTGATCTGCCTGGGTACGCAGAAAGCTGAGGAGCTGGTACAGGCTCTCAGTATCCTCGTAAATAATCTCATGCACATACAGGTCATTGATATAGCGGTTGTCAGCGGTTACCTGCTGTTCAAAACCACGCTGGAAATGAAATACCATGTACCCTGAAACCCTGCCGTTCTCTATATGACCAACAGATAGGATACCGGGCCTATCGAGCATCTCATCGATTTCATAGCCAGCCTTTACACACATGCCGTGTGTTTTCGAACAGACCCTGGCATGACACGCGGCTACCTCATCACGATCATCGGAACTAAGATAGCACAAATTGCTCCTGGATCCGCCCTCCGGAAGGCCAAGGGGATTGATCCTGTACTGATCCATCTTCGGACCATAGCCATACCCCATTCGTCTGTAGAAAAGGGTGCTGAAAGGGTAGAGCAGGGTCATACAGGCCCCTTTCTTCAGATAGAGTCCGTGATAATACTCCATGAGCTTCTTGGCCACATGCTCCCTCTTGTGCAGGAGGTCAACGGCCAGCAGTCCCATTCCACCGACCGGAATCATCTTTCCGTGAAAGTTCATCTGTAAATCGTGGCACCTCATGACACCATGCATCTCATCATCCCTGAAAAACCCGATGTGGGACAGGGATGGGTCTCCCGCCTCATTCAGTATCCTCTCACTGAAACCGAGGGCCTCGGTTTCGAGGGGCATGTCGAGCCTCGGATACCCATTGAGCACGATGTGCATGAAGTCGCCCATCTCCCGGGATGTTATCTCTCGTATTGCATCCACGTCTCACCTCATCTCTTTTACCAAATCGCCGAGTATCTCCTTCAGTATATTGTCCTGTGGATAGGCATTTCCAAGATGCTGCCGGAACCCCTCCGCATGCTTGAAACCGCACCGTTTGCCGTACTCAACCGCTGTCTCCCGCATGGTCTCCGTGTACTGATCCATATTGTGCCGTTCCATGAGCCAGTCCCGCTGCGTCTTGTGGCAGGCGAGCATCTCTTTCTTGAAATCAATGGCGCTGTCAATGTTTACGTATATCTTCTGATCGGTAAAATCTCCGTAGATATTCCTTCCCACGAGCGGTCCCCAGTAGTAGAGATAGGGAATCTGCTCTGTACGGGGCTGTGGGGTGACTGCATAGGTTTGATAGTTCGGGATGGGCCCTGCGAAACAGGCGTGACGTACCAACTTGCTCGTGTACTCATGGTCATTCATGTAGTCCTCGTGTGGATGGGTAAACACAACGAGAGGGTTCACCATGCGAATGTACTCTGTCACCAGCACTCTCGTCCGTTCATCGAACTCGATACGCAGGTCCTGCTCTCCCATAGGATAAAATTCCGCATCGAGAAGCGCCGCTGCACTCAACGCCTCCTGCCGCCTGATCTTCGTGATCTCCTCCTGACTTTCAACCATGGAACCACAGTCACCGTTTGCGAGTACACCGATATGTATCTCAAATCCGGCATCTCTGAGAAGCTTCAGCGTGCCGGAACACATAAACTCGATGTCGTCGGGATGGGCACCGACAGCTGCAATCCGTCTATTCTTCTTTCCCATGTTCGTTCCTTCCTCTGTCAATGTACGCTAATCCATTGAAAAATACAGGAATAGCGGATAATATTATAGCAGCAATAGGAATTCTTTTTCAACAGTTACTCTTTCAGAATCATGGAAAACAGTACAGTATAGTTTGAGGACCCTCACTAGATCAGCTGGTAACTGGAAGGAAGTATGAGCACATCAGAACTGTATCCTCTCAAGTTCAGGCCCGTCTACAAGCACTACATCTGGGGCGGGCAGAATTTACGGGCCATGGGTAAACAAATCGGTGATGGAGAAATCGTTGCCGAATCCTGGGAGGTCTCGGATCACGGTGACGATTTGAGTGTGGTCCTCAACGGCAAGCTCAGGGGGAAGACCCTCAGAGAGCTCATTGTACAGTTCGGGGAAGACCTTTCGCCGGATACGCTGACGGGAAGACTTCCCATACTCATCAAATACATCGATGCAAACCGCAGGCTCTCCGTGCAGGTGCATCCAGATGATGCCTATGCTCGTGCCAATGAGGGACCGCAGGAGCTCGGAAAAACGGAATGCTGGTACGTACTCGAAGCGCAGCCCGGTGCTGAGCTCGTGGTCGGGATGAAACGCGGTGTGACCAGAGACATCTTCAGGGACATGATCGACGAAGACCGCATAGATGAAGGGATATGCACCATTCCTGTGTCAAAGGGTGATTTTGTCTACATTAAATCAGGTACCGTGCATGCCATACTGGAAGGCATTCTCATATGTGAAATACAGGAAAACTCCGACTCTACCTATCGTCTCTACGACTGGGGCAGGGTCGGCAACGATGGCAAGCCACGTCCCCTGCACATCGAGAAGGCCATGGACGTCATAACATTCATCCCCGAAAAGGATTACGAACAGTTCATGGCGGGGATTCTCATTCCATATGATAAGCAAGACTTAAACCGCACACACGAGCTTGTGCGTGGTCCCTACTTCAACATCGACTTGCTCTCCTCCACATGTGGCGTATCACTCTCACTCGGCCCGTCCCATTTCAATACGATCAACGTACTCGAGGGGGAGTGCGATCTTCTATGGTCCGGAGGCTCACTCCCTCTTTCGAGGGGAGAGACGGTTCTCATACCCCGCCCCGTCGGTGAATATACAATAAAAACAAGCAGTGTGACCGCTATACGAAGTTTCCTCTAGCCAATAGGCGAAGGTTTTAGGAGTTTTATCCCTGGTGTTCATGCAATATATAGTGGAGTTTGGCGTCATACAGAGATATGAATAAAGATACTGCTAACTATTCAACCCTTACTGGGTTCATTGACCGTCTCCTTCTCTGGAGAGACCGACCATTCCTCATGGGCAGGAAGGGTTACCGGATTGAAAGATGGACCTACCGAGACGTCTGGACAGCAGTGCAGGCATGCGCCCGCATGATGGATGAGCTGGGTTTTACAGCAGGCCAGAAGGCTATGATTGTACTTCCCCAGTCACCGGAATGGGTTGTAGCCTTTTTCTCAATATTAATGAAGGGAGGAGTGGTCATACCCCTTGAACCTGCAGCACCGCCACACTTTGTAGAAGCGGTGTGCTCAAAAACCAGGCCTGCACTGTTTTTCGCCCATGAGCCGCTGCTGGCCCTGGGGGATACACCCGCAGGCAGGACCATTCCCATGACATCCATTACCCGGTGCAGGGAGAATGGGATATTACCCATGACCCCCCACATGGGGGAGAGGGATGACCTTGCCGAGATCGTGTTCACATCGGGAACCACGTCGCAGCCCAAAGGTGTCATGCTCAGTCACGGCAACATACTTACCACAGTCGATCCTATTCGGCTGGGGATTGAGAAGCACCACCGGTTAGTGGGACTTTTCCCACGCATACGAATGCTCTGCACCGTGCCCTATACGCACATGTTCGGGCAGGTTACCGGTATATTTCTGCCCGTGCTCCTCGGCAGCACCGTGTATCTCACCGACGACACCTCGCCGGCAGCACTTGTGCGGGACGTCAGGAAACAAAGAATTCTGACGCTCATTACCGTACCGCGGATTATGAAGCTGCTGGCCGAACATGCACGACAGACATTGCATGCCCGTGGAGTGTATGGGCGCTTTGAGAAACACTGGGAGAAACGTACTGCCCTCCCCTATCCCCTGCGCGTCTTCTCCTTTCTCAGCCTGCACCGTGTTATGGGACTCCGGTTCTGGTCTTTCATCGTCGGAGGCGCCTCTCTGGATCCCGATACCCATGAGTTCTGGCGTCGTACCGTATTCGCCGTATTCCAGGGCTACGGACTTACCGAGACGGCACCCATAGTCACCATGTTCAATCCCTTCCGGCACCCCCGTGATTCAGTAGGTATTGTCATGCCGGGACAGGAGGTCCGACTTGCCCCTGACGGTGAGATACTGGTTCACGGCGGAAATGTCATGCAGGGCTACTACAAAGATACAGCGGGAACAGAGGGAGTGGTCAAGGACGGCTGGCTTCACACCGGCGATATTGGTGAAATGGATGAGGAGGGCCGCATCTTCATCAGGGGAAGAAAGAAGGAGATGATTCTCACCTCAGATGGGCACAACGTGTACCCCCTCGATGTGGAGCATGCACTCAACGAGCAGGAGGGGGTGCGGGAGAGCGTGGTGTTCGGCAGGCCGGGACCATCCGGCGAATCTGTTCATGCGGTGTTGCTCCTCGAGCCCAATGCCGAACCGGGACAGGTTGTTCGTAAGGCAAACGAAATCCTGGATTCGCATCAGCGTGTACGCGATTTTACCCTCTGGGACGGAGATGATTTCCCACGCACTTCCACCATGAAGGTAAAGAAGGGGGAAGTCGTGCAGAGGGTCATGGCGCAGGAGACCACGTCATCAAAAACCGACAGTCTCTTTCACGGCCTGACCGCAGGTGTTCCCGGTGAGGATGCAAGACTTAGCCGTGATCTGGGACTCGATTCGCTGGACATGGTTGAGCTCGTATGCCGTCTGGAGAAACGATACGGCATCAGCCTGGATGAAACGACGATCGGCCCGGACACGACGGTCAGCCAAATCAGGGCACTCGCCACACGGGTTCCCTCAGCAGAAGCTGCAGGGTCGTCACAACGAACCTCCCCCCACATGCCCCGGTGGACAAGGACAATCCCTGTGCGGTTGCTCCGCCGCATACTGATGGATGGGGTCATTCTCCCTCTGTTTGGTCTGTTCTGCCGAATCGAGGTGCACGGCCTCGATAACCTGCAACAGCTGCAGGGACCCCTAATACTCTGTGCCAATCATCAGTCCGATCTGGACCCCCTGGCCGTCCTGTTCTCCCTTCCCGGCAGATATCGAAAACTCGTCTCCCCTGCAATGGGTCTGAACCGATTTTATGCCCACTTTCAGCACCTGGGCAGGGGGCCGGAGGAGAGGGACGGGTCTATAAAGAAGGGCCGCAGGAAGAAAGGATACGGAAAGGCTGGGCACATCAGCCGCTGTCTTAAAGGGTTTGGGCATCATGTGGGCTACGGCATGCTGACCTTTCTCTTTCAGACCTTCCCCTTTCCCCAGGGGGCCGCATTTCGTCCCAGCCTTGAGTATACCGGTGAGCTCATCGATGCTGGACTCTGGATACTCATCTTTCCTGAAGGGAGCGTGAGCAGAGACGGGAGGATGGGCTCCTTCAAGGGCGGTGTTTCTCTCATCGCTGAGAAAACCAGTGTGCCCGTTATCACGGTGAGTATAGATGGCATGCATGAAGTACTGCCACCTCAGCACTGGTGGCCGCGCCGCGGGAGGGTAGTTGTCATCTTCTCTAAACCGCACCTGTACGCCGGTGAGGGACATGAGCAGTTCGCCACCAGACTCGAAGAATCGGTTCGCGGTATGAAAGACAGCTTACCTGATTGAAAACCATTGACCCTGCACTTCAAATCCCACATGTTCCTCACAGAGCGTTTCAGGGGAAGTATCAATGGCGAAACGCAGATAAGCGAAACGCAGATATGCGAAACGCAGATAGGCGAAACGCAGATAAACCCGATATAGAAACCTCCGGCATTTCAGCCCGGTTCTACGACCAGCTGGTATTTATCGGAACATTCGGTCTCTATCACCGGCTCCTCAAACGGGTTATCGAGGCGATGGATATACAGCCGGAAGACCACATTCTAGATATGGGTACGGGCACAGGAAAAGTCGCACTTCTCATATACAGGTATCTCGAAGGTGGAAGCATTACCGCACTGGAAATAGGGAGGGAGATGCGAAAACAGTTCAGGCATAAGTGCGGAGAGTACAGTAACATATTCCTCGAGAACCTGCGTATTGATGAACCGCTTCCCTTCCGGGAACAGTTCGACAAGGTATTCATCTCATACGTACTCCACGGATTTGAGCGGCAGGACCGTGCAGTCATATTACAGAATGCCTATCAGGCTCTCAAGCCGGGTGGAAAACTGCTCATCTTCGACTGGAACAAGTTCGAGCTTCAGGAGAGCGGTCCGATCATGCGCTTTTTCATGAATCACATCGAGTGCGACGCTGCAACTGATTTCATTCGCCAGGACCTGCCCGAAATGCTGTCTCACACAGGGTTCGGTGATATACGGAACAATCTCTATTTCCGAAACCGGATCCGCCTGCTGAGCTGTGTCAAATAAAAAATTGACCACCTGATACTCTAGTAATCACAGTCACGCACATATGAAATCAAAAACTTGATCTCAATCAAGAATCCACCCTTTTTTCATTGACAGACTCCAGTATCCTGATAGAATTAAATTGATATTATTTTAGTATCATTAAAGGCAAGGGATGGGCCTCATCAATAAAAACACAGATTATGCCATCAGGGCACTCTGTTATATGGCAGAGAGGACCGATGCCGTCGTATCCGCAACAGAACTTTCCAATGCACTGGATATCTCCTGGTCGCTGATCAGGAAAATTCTCCAAGAGCTCAGCCATAAGGGATACGTTAAGTCCTACAGAGGCAAGGGTGGCGGTTTCATAATGGAGAAGTCTGCTCATCACATATCAGTACTCGAACTCATCAACACCTTTCAGGGGTTCATTCAGTTCAATAAGTGTAGAACAAAGGGGGTAACTTGCTCGAATATAGAATACTGTGAACTTAGAAACAGGGTTTCGTATATAGAGCAGCAGGTCATAGCAGAGCTCAAACCGCTTACCATTGCATCCCTGCTCACCCGCTCCCCCACCGCTCTGAACCAGATCGCAGGAGGTTGATACGATGCATACCGTATGTCCGGGGGCAAAACTGATACGGCAGCCGATGCCGGAGATGTTCGATTGTCCAAACTGTGGTGCTGAGGTCGAGATCTGGACCGATGAACTGAAAGGAGTGTGCTCGCGCTGTAAGACAACCGTACTGCGCTATCAGGACCAGAGCTGCCTGGAGTGGTGCAAGCTTGCTGAGACCTGTGTCGGGCAAGAGGCATACAACAACTTCATGCAGAACCGAGCACAGATGATAAAGGAAAAACTGCTGCACGATGTGGAGCTGCTCTTCGGGGACGACACGAAGCGCATCAACCATGCAAAGAAAGTCATGGAATATGTACAGGAGATACTCACCGAGGAAGATGGAGACTGGCACATCCTGATGCCGGCAAGCATATTACACGACGTGGGCATCAAGGTTGCTGAGGAAAAGTACGGTTCGTCAGCCGGCCATCTGCAGGAAAAGGAAGGCCCGGGGGTTGCGCGCAGGCTCCTGCTCAAACTGGGGATGCGTATGGAGGACATTGAGGAAATCTGTGACATCATCGCCCATCATCACTCCCCCGGAATCATCCAAACCAGCAACTTCAACATCCTCTATGACGCCGATCTGCTCGTCAACATTGACGAGGAGATGAAAACCAGAGACAAGTCAAAACTCAAGCATATCATTGAATCCTCCTTGCTCACTCCTACGGGTAGGAAACTTGCAGAAAGGGTATATCTCACCTAAACCTTTACTTTTCCTGCATTAGCGTTATAGGGTAAAAACAAAAATGTTGATTTGCTCTTGCTCAATGTATAAAAAACGTGGACCATGAAATTAAACGAAGAAAAAACAGTATCACTTATGGTTGAACTATACTGCAGGAAAAACCACGGCAGGGACAGAACCCTCTGCAGCATATGCACATCACTTCTGGAGTACGCATTACATAAACTTGCCACGTGTCCATTGCAACCGAATAAACCTGTGTGTTCAAACTGTAAAATCCACTGCTACATACCTGAACAGCGCGATCAGATCAGGAAGGTGATGCGATTCAGCGGTCCCCGAATGATGTTCAGGCATCCAGTCATTGGGATGAACTACATGATAAAGAAAAAACTTCACACATAGTATGGTAATTCGTGTACTCACTATCAATGAGAATTGATACACATGACAGTAATGAGGGAGGCCCATGAAAAGAGCCTGGATTCCATCAAGGACCTCCCCTCTTTTTCACGAATAATTCTGTAAAGATGAATCAGCATGTGTATCTATATGCCTGTTACCTGATCGAACAGACCCTCAAAGAGTATACTCGAGAGGTATCGCTCGCCAGAGTCTGGTAGAATGACCACGATCGTCTTGCCTGCAAATGCCTTTTCCTTACCGAGCCGTACCGCAACTGCTGCTGCTGCACCGGACGATATACCGGAGAGCATTCCCTCCTCCTGTGCAAGGCGCCGTGCATAATTGACTGCTTCTTCGTTGCTCACCTGCTCAACCTGGTCCACCAGAGAGAGGTCGAGGTTATCAGGTATGAATCCTGCACCTATTCCCTGAATCTTATGAGGGCCGGGTGCAAGTTCCTCACCATTCAGGTGCTGGCTTATCACAGGGCTGTGTACGGGTTCCACGGCAACCGACTGAATCTTTTTCTTCATCTTCCCTTTAATGAACCGTGATATTCCGGTGATCGTTCCTCCGGTGCCCACACCTGAGACGAGCACGTCGATCTTGCCGTCCGTATCTTCCCAGATCTCCGGACCCGTTGTAGATTCATGAATGGCAGGATTCGCAGGATTCTTGAACTGCTGCAGCAGCACATATTTACCAGGATCGCTCTTTTGCAA
The DNA here is from genome assembly GCA_965603595.1 of uncultured bacterium. Lineage (GTDB taxonomy): Bacteria > Spirochaetota > B62-G9 > B62-G9 > DRHN01 > JAGLSF01. The sequence continues at coordinate 4,614 of CBFDDP010000025.1, read as the reverse complement.
TTCTTCTGCGGCATCAACGGCACCCTTCATGCCTTTTGAACCCTCGGTGAGCAGGAGATTGACTCCGAATGCCTTGAGTATCTTACGCCGCTCAATACTCATGGTATCCGGCATGGTGAGGGTCAGTTTGTAGCCCCGTGCTGCGGCTACAAAGGCAAGTGCAATCCCGGTATTTCCGCTTGTAGGCTCCACAATCTCCTTACCCTTCTTGAGCACTCCGCGTTTTTCTGCATCCCAGATCATTGAAGCACCGATACGGCATTTGACCGAATAGGCGGGATTTCGTCCCTCGATCTTTGCCAGGATGAGCGCCTTGCCTCCATCGGTTATTCTGTTCAGCCTCACAAGAGGCGTCTTTCCTATTGACAAGGAATTGTCATCATAGGTTGTTCCCATCGCCTACCTCCTGTTTTAAATACTGGCCAAGGCCTGTTCTATGTCGTGAATGATATCATCGATATGTTCCAGACCAATGGACAGGCGTACAAGATCCGGTGTGAGCCCACCCTCACGCTGCTGTTCTTCGGAGAGCTGTGAATGGGTGGTACTTGCCGGGTGAATGGCCAGGCTCTTGGCATCACCCACGTTTGCCAGGTGTGAAAAGAGCTCGAGACTCTCGATAAACTTTTCACCCCCCTGTCTGCCGCCCTCGATACCGAAAACCACCATACCTCCGAACCCCTTCTTTAGGTATCGCTTCGCAACGTTCTGTGCCGGATCATCCTGAAGACCGGGATAACGTACCCATTTGGCTTTTTTATGGCCCTTCAGGAATTCGGCAACAGCCTGAGCATTTTCACAGTGCCGCTGCATCCTCAGCGGAAGCGTTTCAATACCCTGCAGGAAAAACCACGCATTGTCCGGAGAGATACAGGCACCCAAATTCCGTAGAGGCACCGTTCGCATGCGCAGAATAAATGCCAGGCTCTGCAGCTCACCAAGATCATGGGCCCATCGGATCCCGTGATAACTTTCATCTGGCTCATTGTACAGTCCGAACTTTGAATCACTCCAGTCGAAGTTGCCACCATCAACCACAATCCCCCCGATTGCCGTTCCATGTCCTCCGAGCCACTTGGTGAGCGAGTGACATATGACATGCGCACCGTGTTCAAGCGGCCGGAGAAGATAGGGGGTCGTAAAGGTAGAGTCAACAATGAGCGGTAAATGATGTTTCTCGGCAACCTTTGCCACAGCTTCGACATCGGTTACCTGCAGGAGTGGATTGCCAATTGTTTCCACGAACAACGCACGGGTTTTTTCGGTAATTGCCCTCTCAATATTTTCGGCTTTTTCTGGGTTCACAAAATTGACCTTGATGCCGAATTGCGGGAGTATGCTGTCAAACATGGTGTACGTTCCGCCGTAGAGGTTATTGGCCGATACCACCTCTTCGCCTGCAGAGCATATGTTGACAATCGAATAATGAATGGCCGATGTCCCAGATGACAATGCCAGTGCGGCCTCACCCCCGTCGAGTGAGGCGATGCGCTTCTCGAGCACATCCTGGGTGGGGTTCATTATTCTTGTGTAGATATTCCCGAGCTCCTTGAGCGCGAACAGGTCTGCCGCATGCTTGATGTCTCTGAATACATAGGAACTCGTTCTGTATATTGGAACCCCTCTTGACAGTGTTGTCGGGTCAGGCTGTTGTCCAGCATGAAGCGCCAGTGTTTCAAATCCGTATTCTCTCTGTCCCATTTACTCTCTTCCTCCTAGATCTGATAATGATATCCCGTTTTCTGCTCTCTCAGTTCCTGCACCCGACGCATGATATCTGCGAAAGTAATCCGATCTACAACGTCTGAGATGCGATCGGATACCTTCATCCAGACCTCCCTGAATGCACAACACTCCTCTTCTCCACAATTGGAGTCATAATCCCTTTTACCGCATGAAATGGGCTCAATAGGGCCTTCAATAAGCCTGACGATCTCTCCGAGTGTGATATCCCGGGGTGACTTTGCCAGGTGAAATCCTCCACCCACACCTCTCCTGCTGTGTACGTATCCCGCACCTTTGAGAACGAGCATGATTTGCTCGAGATACTTGGCAGGTATATCCTGCCTGTGGGATATATCGGACAGCGGCACGATTTCACTGGTCTCGTAGTAAAAGGAGAGGTCCAGGATGGACTTGAGTGCATAGTCGCCCTTGTATGTGATCTTCATTGATGGACAAATCCTCAGGTTTCATAATTTATTATAAATATGACTAAGTTAGTAATATTTAACACTAAAAACCAGGCCCGGTCAAGTACTTTTAAATATTTTGTGATCGCAGAAGACAGGTAAATGTATGGGGGTTATGGTGCCATGTGGGACTACAAGGCCTCTTAGAATAGCGTCTCTGTTAAAGTAATACTCCTGCTCAAATAGCGCCTTCGGCGAGTTGCACCCTTGGCGAATAACGTCTCAGGAGAAATTCACCTTCATCGAATATCGCCGCATTTAGAATAGTAATCCTGCTCATATGTCACCCTCGGCGAATAGCCTCTTCTCACCCTCAAGCTTGCGGATATCGGTAATGTCCTGTGTAACCTCAAGGGTACCCAGATAACCGCCCGCTGCGTCACGAAGGGCAAAATAACGTATATAGACAAGCTTCCCATCCAGAAGCAACCAGAAATCGACGCTGTTTCTAACCCCGCTTTTAAAAGACTCAAGAATCCTTTCAACGATGGCAACGCTTTGAGGAGGGTGACAGAGCTGAACGGTCCTCCCCAAGACCGCTTTGGTTCTCACAAAAATACGGTCTCTGGATTCTGAAAAGTATCGCACCCTGTCCTCCCTGTCGATAAAGGTTATATCTATGGGAAGTGTGTTCAAAACTGCGGTCAGCTCTTCAAGGGTGAAGTCACCCGTTGGAAGCGAGACAGTCAAAGCATCCTTCACCGTGGGTACTTCGGTGAGCGCTGATTTCAGGTCGTGCGTGAGTTCTGCGGATTCTTTCGGCTCTTCAATGAAGACATACCCCAGCTCTGCGCTGTCTGTAAACACTTCGGCCCATTCCTCTACAGAGAGCTTCTCGAGTGACGTGGGGAGGAGTATAGATTCCTCCTTGAAGATCATTCCCTCCACCTCCTCGACGAGAGGTTCGATGTACCGCTGTCTATAATCCTCAAGTTCCTCCTCTGTATTGAGTTTTCGCAAATGCTCCATTGATTCACAGAGCAGATCGCGAATCTCATCATGTTTCCCCCACATGACCTTTGAGGGGCCTGAGAAGTCATGCTTCTCGAGATAGGGGAAGAGTATGTTCTCCTTTCGCTTGTAGTGAATATCAATACCCTGAAGCTTCTCAAGCTGACCATGCAGCGCGGCTTTGTACTCCTTGAAGCCCATCCCCTTGGGAGAAAGTTTTCTTATCTTTCCCGTGATCTTTTCGATCTCGCGGTTCTCGAGTTTGAAGAGATACACGGGATGTGAGGGAGACTCCTCACTGCTCACCGCAACTTCGAGGGTGGACTCGAACAGCAGGGCGTGTACATTGCAGAACTTCTGAATCTCCTCGGGCTGCATTCCCTCATGTATGAGGGACTGTTCTATCTCCGCAATCTCAACAGAGCTGATATTCCCAATCTCCTTGAGAAACCGCTCTTTTGCCTTTTCGACCGGCAACCCCTCATGGAGTTTTCGGATTATGTCCTTCATTGCTTCTTTTTTATCACTGTTCCCAAGACCTTCTGACATGTTGCACCCCCTACCCCTTTTTACACAATGATATCATCAACTCGAAATTGAGTAAAATTTCATCATCCTATGGATAATCAAAGATTTACAGTAATTATACCTGTTGTATGCGAAGGAAGCCTTGACACAGATCAATGATTGAGAAACAAAGAACTCTTTTTCATTGTCTGTAATAGGGATATGGTGAAAGGGGCTCCTCTCATCGATACCGCCTTCCAAAACGATCGTCGACGTCCGCCTTCTACCACAGACACTTTCCCTGAAGGGACTCTCCCTGAAGGGACTCCCTCGCTTCGCTCGGTCGCCTTCCGTTGGTCGGTCACCTCCGGTCGTACCACAGGCACTCCTTCGCATAGTGATCGTCATACTGCTCCTCAAAATCTGAAATGTGCTCTTTAAGGACTCTTTGGATAACGTTTTGCTCTCTTGGTGTATATACAGGTAAAAGATTTTCCTTATAATTTTTTACCTTATGTAAACCAGAGAAGTGAGAAAATTATTTCCAGATGGTCTGAACAATTGATTCGGGAGCGGTACATGATGTAAAAATTAGCAATCCACAAATTAACTACATATAATTTAATTGGGGGAGGTGATGAACTCACAGCGATCTGGAAGGTCGTCTTTCCTTTATTTCATGAAACAATTCTTTTCCTTCCAAAACGATTTACGATACATGTTCCTGGTAGAAAGGCTCGTGAAGTTTTAGATATTGCATGATTCTTGAATGAACAGGATATAGGGATGGAAACAAAGGCAAGGGTTTTAGCTGTCGATGATGAAGAGCAAATTCGAAATATTATAAAACATGCGCTCTCAGATTATGCGTACGAAATATTCCTGGCAAGCGACGGGGCCGAAGCGCTCGAAACTGTTGAAGAAGTTTCTCCTGACGTAATACTGCTCGATATTCAGATGCCCG
>CBFDDP010000024.1:0-29244 GCA_965603595.1 uncultured bacterium | reverse complement strand
GTGTAAATATCAGGCATAGTTCCTCCTCAAAGTATCTATTCTCTGTATGCTTGAATCACCTTTCAAGGTTACTCCGTCTGACCTGTGGGCTCTCTTCCCGTGATGTTCTCGAGCTTCTTCTCGACCATGCCCTGGGAGACTACCACCTCTGACTCCTCTCCCGCAATATACACCCTGCCGTACCGTCCGAACCCTACAACTTCTATGATGTTGATGTGTGACGCCTTCTCCGCCTCATTTGCCGCATAGTAGGCGTACCCGGCAGGCTCTATTTCAAGGATGTAGAGCGTGTTTCCCTTTACGATCATGTTCCCGTATCTGATTCTGTTGATGAGCTGGGCATGGTGCGGATCGATGTTCTTGATGAGCTGGCTCGTCAGTATGCGCGGCTTCATGCGCATGTCGTCCTGGACATCCAGGGCACTCAGAACCGCCTTACCCGCCTGGCGCGCATCTCCCTGATTGTGTGAATGCACTTCCAGAAGTCCGAAAAGCCGTTCAACGATCTGAAGCCCGGGTTTCACATCCGTTGCCTTCACCGCAATATCGGTGAGTCGGTTGATCTCAATGCCGGGCGAGATTTCTATAACGCAGCATGCCTGTTCGGCCACGGGGAAATACCCCCTCGATACCATTGCAATATACGAAGCCATTTGAAGCTGCAGCTGATCAATAAAGATGTAGGTTCGCAAGTCTACCATAGTTATGCTCCCTCGACAGTTGTTTTAATAACCCCTGATTGAGGAAATTGTCAATTCCCTCATCAGTATATTTGATAATATCGTCACATTATCTGTCTTTATTTTAACAAAAAGTAATTTTTTTGTCAATATTTTATGCAAATTTAACGTATTATTAATGGGCAAAAAGCCTTGTATGGAGGATGAGTTGGTATTACAATAGTGATTGATCATGATAACTAATACTATATATATAGTTACCGATATTCTGTAATAGTTGAGCTATAGTTAATTCCTTTTCATTTTCTGATTATAAAATAACGACTACCTCATGTTGACGCTGAAAAGGGTTAGGTTTCATGAAACCTCATCAGGAGTGACCTGTTGGACAGGAATCAGAGGATCAAGCATATCGTCGATATACTCAGGCTCAAAACCGTTGCGACTATAAAGGAATTGAGCAGGAGACTTGACGTTTCAGAAATGACCGTACGGAGGGATTTGAACTATCTCGCGGAAGAGAGTGTTGTAGAGATTATACCCGGAGGCGCAATCTTTCGAACATCCACTGAGAGTGACATAGAGCATGAAAAGTACCTCATAACCCACGAAGGTACCAAAAAAACAAGAGAAAAGATGAAGATCGGACAGAAAGCGGCAGCGCTCATTGAGCCCAACGATACGATCGTTCTCGATGTGGGTTCAACGACCGAGTATCTTGCCAAGTTCATCCCCATCGACTTCCCCATTACAGTTCTCTCCTATGCGCTCAACATACTCGTCGAGACATACCGGAAGAAGAACTGCACACCCATTTTTGCAGGGGGCTATTTCCATGAAAACACCCTCATGTTCAGCAGTCCTGGGGGGCTGGACCTGATAAGATCAACCCGGTCCGACAAAGCATTCATATCGGCTGCCGGTGTGCACGATTCCCTCGGTGTTACCTGTGCCAATGCCTACGAAATCGAAACCAAGAAGGCGGTCATGGCTGCATCGAAAACCCGTATTCTCCTCGCAGACTCCTCGAAATTCGGCAAAACCCGTTTCGCCCACTTCGCTGACCTCACCGATTTCAACCTGATCATCACCGACTCAGAGATACCGGATGAGTATGCACAGCGCATACAGGACCTGGACATATCCCTGATCGTTATTTAAAAAGAGATAGCTTTTAATGAGTGTCAAGTGAATAATTCAGAATTTTCAACACAGTGCTTCTCTACACAATTCTGCTATTTCTGCGTCGAAGTGGAGAACTCGCTCGAAAAGGGGTAGAAGTCGGCTGTATACTTCGACGGCACTGCTGTCGGGCTCTGCAATTTCCTCACCCTTCACAATGTCCTCAAGCGGGCTGAAATCTTTCCAGATACCCGCTCCCACTGCGGCAATGGCAGCAGCACCGAGGGATCCAGCTTCCTGATCTACGCTTGACTTCACAATGGTGGCATTAAAAATATCGGCAAACATCTGGCGCCAGAACCTGCTCTTGCTCCCGCCACCGACAAGCAGAAGACGGTCTTCCAGTTTACAGAGCCTCTCTAACCTGTCATACATGAGTTTGAGGTCCATGGTGATGCCCTCCATGACAGACCGGATTATGTCTGCCCTGTTATGGGAGAGATCGAGGCCGGTGAACCCGCCCCTGATATGGGGACTCAGATGGGCCGCTGATCCACCCGCAAGGCTCGGATTGAAGAAGAGCCTGTTCGATCCCTGCGGAGAGGTCTCCGCAAAGGCGGTCATCATCTCATAGGGGTCCTTTCCCTCACGCTCTGCAGCCTGCACAATATCGGTACAGAGGTTGTCACGCACCCATTTAAAAGAGCTACCTGCAGAGAATATCGAGGTAGCCGACGTGAACATTCCAGGGACTACGTGCGCAAAGATGAAAGGTTTTATCTTATTATCAATGAGAGGTTGTACCGACGAGACGGCTATCCAGGCTGAAGAGCCCAGCGAGAGGTACACCCTCCCCTCCACGATGTTTCCCGCACCCAGGGCCATGCATGAGTTGTCCACTCCGCCGCACATGACCTTCACCTTTTCGGGGAGCCCAAGCGCCATCGATGCCTCTTTAGTCAGTGCGCCAACAACTTGGGTCGAAGGCACGATTTCGGGGAACAGATCGCGCTTAATACCGCTTGCCTCGATGAGCCGATTGGAATAGCTCCAATTTTTCAAGTCGTACACCCCACAACCGGATGCATAGGAATAGTCAGTCATGATCTTCCCCGTCAGCCTGAAGTTCACGTAGTCCTTGGATCCGATAACCTTGCTGATTGCCCTGTACATATCAGGCTCATTATCTCGATACCACATGACCTTGAATACGGAGTAGCACTCACGAGAGAAACCGTTTCCCGTCATGCAGTACCATTCATCCTCGTCTATTTTCCCAAAGAAGGCCTGTGTCTGTGCAGCAGCCCTGGTATCCGACCATATGGGCGTACTGTCTCTGAGCAGTTCGCCGCTTGGCCCAATCGGGACAACACCGAGGCTTTGGCCGGATAGAGCGAGACATTCGATCCGCCCCACGTCAACACCCGTCGCCACGAGGAGCTTCTCGGTTGCATCCACCACAGCATGCCACCAGTCCGTCGGCTTCTGCTCGTGCCAGCCCACCTCAGGGTAGAGCGTCTCGTAGGGTTTGAAAATGCTGGCAATACATGACCCTCTTTCATCGTAGAGTGAGGCCTTGTTGCCGCCGGTTCCAAGATCATAAGCGAGAATAAACCTTTCCATGATCCATCCTTCCCGTTGTAGTAGCAGCTATTCCTTGTGCATATTACGTAACACCTTTAGTTCATACCGGAGTTACCATCACAATATTCATGAATTGATCCTATTATAGTTACCTCCGATTAAATGTGAACAAAAATTATATTGAGCAAGTGCACCTAAAATCTATATGCCAACTCCTGTTTACTTTTCACCCGGGACCCTGTACCATAGGGACCATGTCGAACAACCTTTTCATCTCAAACTGTCGAGTTATCGGTGACCGGGCAGCACCGGACCACTTTGATCTCCTCATAGAGCACGGAATCGTGACACAGCTGGGAAAAAAGTTAAAGCCTCCTCCAGGTATCGAAAGACTGGACGCAGGAGGCAGCCTAGTCTCTCCCGGTTTCATCGATGTACATGTTCAGGGTGCCGGCGGAGCCGATGTGCTCGACGGCAGTGAAGAGGCCTTTCGCACCATGGCTCAAACCTTCGCACGGTTCGGGGTCACCGCATTTCTCGCCACCACGGTGTATAAGCCGGAACAGGACAATTTTCATCTTCGTGAGGCTGCCCGGAACACGGGTAAGGACCTTGGGGGGGCGCGGCTTCTCGGTACTCATCTGGAAGGTCCCTTCATCTCGCCGTATAAACGGGGTATGATACAGCCCGATTCCATCTGCCCGCCATCAACGGGTGAGCTGGAGCGCATACTCGAGCTCACCAGGGGAACACTCAGGATGATGACCATTGCTCCTGAACTGGAGAACAACCTGAAACTCATCACCCGTCTCAAGGAGCAGGGCGTCGTCGCATCCTTCGGACACTCAAGCGCGACCCATGAGCAGACCCTGCAGGGAATCGAGGCGGGGATCAGCCACGTGACCCATCTGTTCAATGCCATGCCCGCCATGCACCACCGGGAGCCCGGTTCTCTACCCGGGCTCTTTGAATCCGACCTCAGCGCTCAGGTCATCCCTGACGGTGTGCACATTCATCCCGCAGTGCTGAGACTTGCCTGTCGGCTTCTCGGCCCGGAGCGCACCGTGACCATCACCGACGGCATGCAGGCCATGGGTCTTCCCGACGGCGAATACAAGTACAACACCCTGCGGTATCGAACGGTCGACGGTACGGCCCGATATGAGGACGGCACGCTTATCGGAACAGCCCTTGGTATGAGTGAGCTTCTCAGGCGGCTGCAGGACTTCGCGCAGTTCAGCTTTGAGCAGACGCTTCGAACGGCGACCGTCAACCCCACACGGGTTCTGGGCCTGGGAACCTGCAATGAAACGATCACACAGGGAATGAAGGGAGACTTGGTCATTCTCGATCCTTCATTTTCTGTGCACGCCACGATCGTATCCGGAAAGGTGGTGTATCAACGATAGGTGAGCACTTGGACTGTTACTGGGTCTACATTCTGCAGGTAAAGAACGGCAATTACTATACCGGCTGTACAACCGACATGCATCGCCGGTACACCGAACATGTACGCGGAACGGGGAGATGCAGGTACACACGAAGCTTTCCACCGGTCCGCCTCGCCCAGTGCTGGAAGGTACACGATTGCAGGGGTACAGCTCTTCGGATCGAACAGTTTGTTAAGAGAAAGCCGAGAAGGACCAAAGTTGATTTAATCCAGAACCCGGCGCTCCTTATTGATCTGCTCAACCGGGCTCGGATAACCGATGCCAGGGTCGAACCCTGCGATAGAGCAGTGCTCGATGACATAAACAACACAGTTAAAAGGAAAACCCCCGAGAAAAGGAGGTAAAAACCCGGGGGCTTCCGTTAAGATAACACTAATGCTCTGTACCCGTAACAGATCGAAGGTAGGCACAGACTTGGTTTTCTCTGTTAAGACAGGGTTAATTTCCTGTTAATTACAACCCGTGAAATGATCGTAATCTCCCCACTCAGTACCGTGTTTACTTTCTCGAAGAGTCCCTGGGAGAACCAGACCGGTACTCAGAACGAGAATCAGAATGGGATTGAGAACGCGATTGGGGATGGGGATTGGGGAGCAGGGCTTTCCTGCTGAGGTTGATCCTTCCCAATGCATCTATTTCCGTAACCTTTACCTTTACTCTGTCTCCCACGTTCAATACATCCGTAACCTTATTCACACGATGATGTTCGAGCTTTGAAATATGGACAAGTCCCTCCTTGCCAGGTTGTATTTCCACAAAAGCGCCGAAATCCATGATGCGTTTTACCTCACCCTCATAGGTCTTGCCCACTTCAATCTCTGCGATGAGGTTCTGTATGGTGTCACATGCCCTCTCGGCATCACCCTCACCTGTTGCCGATATGGTGACTGTACCGTCATCTTCCACGTTTATATTGGTTCCCGTTTCTTCGATGATAGAGCGTATCATCTTTCCCGAGGGACCTATGATGGTACCGATCTTTTCCTGCGGAACCTTAAGGATCAGTATCTTCGGCGCGTAGCGGGAGATACTGTCCACCGGTTTCTCAATGACCTCGGCCATTTTGTCCAGGATGTGTAGTCTCCCCTCCCGGGCCTGTTCGAGGGCCCCGCGCATGATCTCCTTGGAGATCCCGCTGATCTTCACATCCATCTGAAAGCCCGTGATGCCTTTTCTGGTTCCCGCAACTTTGAAATCCATGTCTCCGAGATGGTCCTCAGAGCCAAGTATATCGCTCAGGATGGCGTATCGGTCTGCACTCTCGAACACGAGCCCCATGGCAACCCCTGCAACCGAATCGCGCAGTGGTACTCCGGCACTCAGCAGTGAAAGTGAACTGGCACATATCGATGCCATGGAGGAGGACCCATTGGATTCAGTGATTTCAGAGACCACACGTATGGTGTAGGGGAAATCTTCCTTTTCCGGAATTATCGGCTTGATTGCCCGTTCGGCCAGATGGCCGTGGCCGATTTCCCGCCTTCCCGGACCGAGCCTGCCTGCGGTTTCACCCACGGAAAAGGGAGGAAAGTTATAGTGGAGCATGAATGTCTTCGTTCCCTCTCCCTCTATGTTGTCGTATCGCTGCTCGTCAGAAACAGTTCCCAGGCTCGTAATGGCGATACTCTGCGTCTCACCCCTGGTAAACAAGGCGGAGCCATGCGTCCTCTGAAAGAGGTTCACCTCAATATCGATTGGCCTGATATCCTTCAATCCCCTCCCGTCGGAACGACGACCCTCATCGATGATGGATTTTCTGACGATCTCCTTCTCAATGTTTTCTAAAATTTCATACCCCTGCGGAAGGCTTTCCTCGCCAAACTGCTCGCTGATCTTCTCCAAAGTCTGTTCGCCCGCACTGTCAAGCGCCTTCTGCCGCTCGAGCTTGGTGGGAACAAAACAGGCCTCACTGTACTGAGCATAAGCATGATCCCGGACCGCAGCGACAAGTTTCTCATCGACGGTTTCCTCTGAAACTTCCATCTTTGTCTTTCCAACCCGGTTTATGAGCTCCTGCTGAGATTCGATGATCTCCCTGATATAGGATTCTGCAAAGGATATGGCCCCGAGAAGCTCTTCCTCGGTAACTTCCTGCGCCCCTCCCTCGACCATGATGATTGCTTCGTCCGTACCGGCAACGACTATTTCGAGAGTTGCCTCCTCCATTTGTGAGTAGGTGGGATTTACCACATAGGAATCGTCTAGCATCCCTACACGTACCGCACCAACGAGTTTCTCGAGCGGGATGTCTGACAGACCCACTGCAAGGGAGGCTCCATTCATGGCGAGAATGTCCGGCGGATTTATCTGGTCCGTCGACATGGTTGTTGCGATAATCTGCAGTTCCCGCCTGAAATTCTTGGGAAAGAGAGGTCGGAGAGGACGGTCGATGAGCCTGGAAACCAGTATTTCCTTCTCCTGAGGCCTTCCTTCCCTCTTAAAAAAACCGCCGGGAATCTTCCCGGCTGCGTAGAACTTCTCTACGTAATTGACTGTGAGTGGTAGATAATCAAGTGACCTGTTTTCCGATCTCGATGCACAGGCAGTCGCCAGAACGGCGCTGCCCTCATAGCTTACAAGTGCGGCTCCATTGGCCTGTTTAGCTATCTTACCCGTTTCAAAGATGAGCGTTGCGTCGCCCAGACTTAATTCTGTTTTCTCTTCCATTTTCTACGTTATACCTACTTCCTTATTCCTAGTTTTGCAATAATTTCGCGATATCTGCCTATATCCTTGCCTTTGAGATAATCGAGAAGCCTTCTGCGCTGTCCGACCAACTTAAGCAGCCCCCTCCTCGAATGGTGATCTTTCTTATGTGTCTTGAAATGATCCGTAAGATTGGTGATCCTCTCGGTGAGGAGGGCTATCTGAACTTCCGGAGATCCGGTATCCTTTTCATGCTTCTTGTAATTTCCGATCAGTTCCTCTTTTTTTTCCTTCGTAATCGACATGCAGACCTTCCCCCTGCGATGGCAGGACTTTTACAATAATATCCTGAAATATACTGAATTTACGGTGAATATCAAACTTATTTTTATGTACCCAGTCGGTGGGAGAACTGCAGCCTGTAAAGTCCGTTCCTCTTCAAATCCACTTCTTCATACAAGCAAAAACCTTCGTCCACTCTCTCGACAACCATCTCTTTTCGCTGTCTCTCCCTGTCATCATAGAGTATCCCCATGTATCTACCCTCATCAGGAAAAGCGCAATTCATGCAGAGGGGTTTGAGCAGCTTATCCTCCCCAATGACGTATAGATGATAGCTTTGCCCGAGAAGGGCATCTGCCAGTTCGAAGTCTCCCCTCTTGACCGCATCCCGTATTCGGGTGCTCGATACAGGCCCGCCCAAATGCATTACATCATCTACAACCAGGAGATCATAGTTATACTGGTCTGTATTTCGGCGCAGGAAATCTATGTTGCCCTTATTGTCTTTCCCGAACCGGAACCCCCTGCCCAGACAAAGCAGTCCCGGTGCTAGCTCCCGCTGCAGCATACGGAGGAAACTTTCAGGTTCGGTATCTGCAAACTCAGCTGAAAAGTCGAGATAGAATAGCAGATCAACACCCGTATTTCGTAGGTTCACGAGCTTCTCATGGGGCAGGGTCAGTCTTTCGGGTTCAACTCCGCGCAGCAGCTTCAGAGGGTGTTCCTTGAAGGTAATCACCGCAGTACGAAGCCCGCGGTACACGGATTGAGAGAGAAGTGTTTGTACGATTTCCCTGTGTCCTCGGTGAAATCCCTCGAAATTCCCAATCGTCAATCCCACTTTACCATGAAAATCATTCATCCTCTTAATACGCTCAACAATGTACAAGGGCTTCCCCGAATCTGTTCCTCACTGGATAGTAATGTATTTATCCCTTCCCTAGGACTGGTCCTTACTCCTCCCGAATACCTTGAAATATCCTGGTTTTGGTTTCAGCTCCACAATTGCGACAAGCTGACCGCTGTTGACAAGGCAGAGATGCTCCGACTGGGGGAGTTCCTGCCCCAACTCTTTCAGAATTTTCCAGGCAGAGACCCCGTGCAGTACACGGGAGGCTCTCTCCACCCCAACTTCAACCTGGGGAAAATCATGGAGCGCCTCCGGCATCGACAGGAGTGGTGTGGACTCATTTACCTCATCGGCTGTGCTTGCATTTTCCACCGAAAAGGAGCCGATACGCAACCGATGGAGCTCAGCCAGATAACCACAGGTACCGAGGGAATCGGCAATATCATGGGCCAGAGACCGAATATAGGTACCTCTGGATGCGGTAACTTCAATGTGTATAAAACTCCCTCCGTTTTTCAATAGGGTGAGGTTTTTAATCTCCACTTCTCTTGGCTGCGCCTGGGCGGATATGCCGCTGCGGGCCAGATGGTACAGTCTTTCGCCGTTCTTATGGAGTGCAGAGTATACAGGGGGGACCTGCAGAATCTTACCCCTGAACCCGCCAAGCACCCCCTGAATCTGGGCATCCGAAAAAACACCCGGTGAGCCCGACCGCACCATATGACCGTACCGATCCAGTGTATCAGTCTCAACACCGAACCGCACTGTTCCACGGTACTGCTTGAAATGCCCCATCAGAAGGTTTTGTATTGCTGTGGCCCTGTTCACACATATAAGGAGCAGACCGGATGCCGATTTGTCCAGTGTTCCCGTATGTCCCGCCTTGCGGGCGCCGATTCTCTTCCTCACCAGCTGCACTGTTTCAAAGGACGTACGGCCGACCTCTTTGTTGATGAGGAGAATGCCGTCTAAGTCCACCCCTTTTCATGCACCTCCCCGATTAGCCTCTCCATGATGGCGGGGCCCTGCTGCTTCACGTTTCCTTCAATCACAAAACCGCTTGCCTTGAAATGGCCACCGCCGTCATACAGGTTGGCGAGGTAGTTGCAGTCGATCCTGTTGACGGAACGAAGGCTCCCCTTGATCATTGTTGCGTTGAGCTGTCTGAGAAATATGATAAGGTCCACGTCCTTCAATCCCTTGATCACCTCGAGTATCCCTTCGTTGTCCTCCTCCTTCGCCCCAATTTCGGTATACACGGAGAGCGGGATAATCAGGGATGCAATCTTGCCCGAGTCGTCAAGTTTCAGTAACTTGAGCGCTTCTCCAAGCAGCCTGAAATGGGCAATGCTCTTACTGTTGAAAACCCGGCTGTATACGTAGGCCGGGTCAACATCGTATTCGAGCAATCTGGACACAATGCGGAATACACGGGTCGAGGTATTGGAATAGGCAAAGGAGCCGGTATCCCACAGTATAGAAGTATAGAGACAGGCCGCTATGTCTCTATTGAGGTAGCGGTGGGGGTCGGGAATCAGTTTGTAAATGATCTCACCTATGCTGGATGCATCGGTATTGACATAGCAGTAATCCCTGAAGCACTCTGTGTTCTCGTGATGATCTATGCTTATAATTCTTGGCGCTCGCCTCACAATCTCAGATGCCATGCCTATTCGCGATTCACTGGAACAATCGAGCAGTACAGACAGATCAAACCTTTTTGGAAGACGACCCCTTCTTTTTTCGGTCACTGTAATAATTGAGTGAGCTCCTGGAAGCCACTGGTACATCTCCGGGGTTTGGTCGTGGTTGGCGATATACACGGTCTTACCCTCCATGCGGAGGATCAACGCAAGTGCCAGTTCGGAAGCAATGCCGTCTCCATCAGGACGCATATGGGTCGTAAGCAAGATCCGCTCAACATTCATGAGCTCTTTCCAGATATGATTCAGCTTGCCTTTCTTCGCCATCTATGCGAACCGACCGTTCCTCTTATTGCTTCTTATAAAATCTGAAACACATGGGGGTGCTGATGCTGACACGATGGAGAATCGTGTCAAAGGTCATTCTCAGACCGTTCACTTTCACCGAGTCTGTGCACCAAACGAACCGTCTCCTCGGTACTTTCATCGAGCTTGAATATGAGGTGAGGCGTATATCTGAGCCTCATCTCCTTACTCAGCCTTTTCTGTATATATCCACCTGCGCTTTCCAATCCCCTCATTGCTGCGTTCTTTTCCTTCTTCGAACCGATAATCGATACCAACACCTTAACAGATCGTCCATCCTTGGAAAGAGAAACATTGAGTATGGTAATGAAGGTGTCAAGCCGGGGGTCTTTCAGGTCTTTCAGGAGGAGCGAGGACAGCTTAACCTTTATGAGCTCCTCAATTCTGCGTGATCGAACCTCAAACATATCTCTTCATCAGGCTTTGGTATCGAGTTTCTGGGCGATCTCATGAATTACATAGGCCTCAATGTTGTCGCCCTCTTTCACATCATCGAAATTATCAATTTTGATACCACACTCGAAGCCGGAAGCAACTTCTCGTTCATCGTCCTTGAATCTTCGAAGGGAGCCAATCTTTCCTGAATACAGCACGATCCCGTCTCGTATCACCCGTACGTTTGCGGTCCGCTCAATCCGCCCGCTGTTCACATAGGATCCGGCAACATTACCGATCTTCGGCACTCGAATGACCTTACGGATCTCAGCGTTTCCGATGATCTCCTCCTGCAACTCGGGCTTGAGAAGACCCTCCATGGCCGCGCGAATATCCTCGATGACATCGTATATAATGCTGTACTTTCGTATATCCACCTTTTCCTTTTTGGCAAGCTCTGCTGCCATGGAATTCGGCCGCACCCTAAAACTGATAATTATGGCATTGGAAGCGGAGGCCAGTACGATATCCGGTTTGTTCACTGCGCCTACACCGGAATGAATACAGTTGAGCCTGATCTGCGAGGTGGATTGCTTGACCAGGGTGTCCTCCAGTGCCTCCACCGAGCCCTGCACATCGGCTTTGATGATGACCTTGAGCTCGAGGATCTCTCCCTCCTTGATCTGGTCGTAGAGGTTCTCCAAAGTGACTTTCTTCACGTTTCTCGATGCCTCGAAGCGTTTGAGTTCCTGGCGTTTCTGTCCTATCTGTTTTGCGAACTTATCGTTTTCCGTAACCTGGAAGGGGTCTCCGGCAATGGGCAGACCTGAAAAACCGATAACCTCGATGGGATCAGCAGGAAGTGCCTCTGTTACCTGCTTGCCATGCTCATCGAACATGGCCCGGACTTTGCCGGGATATATTCCTGCGACAAAGGGTTCGCCCATGGTGAGCGTACCCTTGTCAATGAGGACCGTTGCAACAATGCCGTGCCCTTTATCGATCTTCGATTCAATGATGGTTCCCTGGACACGGCGATTGGGATTCGCCTTGAGCTCCAGCATTTCAGCCTGCAGTGCAATGGCTTCGAGGAGCTTGTCGATGCCCTTTTTCTTCAGAGCGGAAACCTCCACCATGAGAGAATCTCCGCCCCACTCCTCGGGCACGATTCCATATTCGGACAGTTCGGTTTTCACCTTTTCAGGATTGGCATCCGCGAGATCGATCTTGTTCACCGCAACGACAATCGGGACATTCGCCTCCTTCGCGTGGTCGATTGCCTCAATGGTTTGTGGCATGACACCATCATCTGCTGCAACCACAAGAACGACGATGTCTGTCACCTTTGCACCTCGTGCGCGCATCATGGTAAATGCTTCATGGCCCGGTGTGTCCAGGAAGACTATCTCTCTGTCCTTTATAGGAACCTTATAGGCACCGATATGCTGTGTAATACCGCCGGACTCAGTCTGCACCACATCGGTGTTTCGGATTGCATCGAGAAGTTTGGTCTTTCCATGGTCGACATGCCCCATGACAGTGACCACGGGAGGCCTCGGCATAAGGTCCTCCGATTTGTCCTCCTCATCCTCGATCACCGTCTCATCATACAGTGAAATCACTTTCGTATTGCATTCGTACTCGGCAGCCACTAGTGTTGCTGTTTCCGAGTCGATCTGATCGTTGATGCGTGCCATGACACCAAGCGAAATGAGCTTTGTGATAAGCTCATTGGCCTTCAGGTTCATCTTTCGGGCAAGCTCGCCTACAGAAATCGTCTCGAGAATCTCGATTTCCTTGGGTATGGGGTTCGCAGTAACGATATACCGATCTTTCTTCTTGTGCTGCAGGAGTTTGTCCAGATGCTCCTTCTCATCCTTTTTCTCGCGCCCATACCTGCGATACTCGTGCCGCTTCTTGAAGTATTTTTTACCTGCTTCTTTTTCCTTCTTCTCTTTCTCGCCGGCTTTCTCTTTCAGTTTGAAGTGCGATTTTTTATCATCAACCTTTGCCGCCACAGCTTTTGTCTTACCCGCAGCGACCTTCTTCGAGGGCTCAGCCTTTGCAGTTATTTTCTTTGCAGCAGGTGCAGCCTTCGCGGCGGGTTCGGCCTTCATCTTTTCAGGTTTATGATGTTTCTTTACTATAATGACTTTCTTCTTCTTGATGACGATCTTCTTATGCTCTTCATGCTCTTCCTTTTCCTTCTTCTTTATAAGAGCAATTTCGGGACGATTTTCCTCCTGCTCAGCCAGGTACGTATTGAACTTCGCGACTTCGCCCTTTTTCAGAGTACTCGTCGACCTCTTGTTCTTGATTCCGATGGTGTTTAGTATACCAAGAACTTCCTTGGTGGTCAGCTCCCGTTTCTCAGCTAACTCCTGGACCTTCATCAGCTACCTCATGCATGTATGCTCAAATTTTAGAAAAGAAGCACTAAAGCTATCCTTCGAGGGGAAAGGACTTCCACCTCATTCATTTTATCGACTCAGGTTTCGGTCTGTTCCTCTTCTTCAGCTGTCCCTTCTTCAGCTTCCTTTTTCTCGTCTTCATCATCTTTGAACACAAGCTCAACTCCACAGGATTCACATCGATTCATCTCCTCGCTAATTCGGGAGCCGCAGTTGGGACACTCATAGTACTCCTCTTCCTCTTCGCTTGATTCAGCCGGAGTTTCCTCCGTTTTGACATATTCCTCTTCCACGACTTCGATGTTCTCGGAGAGAATGCCCATGAATTGCTTGGCCATCTCTTCCGTCATACCTTCGATTTCAAGAAGCTCTTTTTCACCCTTCTCTATGATATCTTCGATTTCAGTGTAGCCTTCATTTTCAAGAAGCTCCAGGGTCTTCGGATCGATACCAGGTATATCGCGAAGGGTAACGATCTCGCTCTCCTCTTCCCCGGTGCTGAACAGCTCATCGGCCGCCTTACGGGCAAACTCCGCGTACTCAGAGGTTTCGAACTCCGACTCGGGTATGA
Source organism: uncultured bacterium (assembly GCA_965603595.1). Classification (GTDB taxonomy): domain Bacteria; phylum Spirochaetota; class B62-G9; order B62-G9; family DRHN01; genus JAGLSF01. Next base: position 15,263 of record CBFDDP010000024.1, on the reverse strand, counting down.
TATCGAGCTTCCAGCCAACAAGCTTGGAAACGAGACGAATATTCTGGCCTGCCCGCCCGATTGCGATGGAGAGTTGGGAGTCATGTACGACGATCAGGGCCTCCTTGTTTTCATCGTCGGTAACGACAATCCTCGAAATCTTTACGGGATTCATTGCATTGGCGATATATCTCTTGACGTCCGAATCCCACTTGACAATATCGATCTTCTCACCCTCGAGCTCTCCCACAATGGCCTGTATACGTATTCCCTTCATACCTACGCAGGCCCCCACGGGATCGACTTCATCACGCGGAGAAAACACCGCAACCTTTGTTCTGTAGCCGGGATCACGAACGATATTCTTGATTTCGATCGTACCGTCAGCCACTTCAGGTATCTCAAGCTCAAATATCTTTTTCACAAACCCCGGATGGCTTCGTGAAAGGATGATCTGCGGTCCCCTCGTACCTTTTCTTACCTCGAGAAGTTGGGCTTTGATACGATCACCGATACTGTAATGCTCACGGGGCGACTGCTGGTTTCTCGGCATGATTCCTTCGGACCTTCCCAGATTGACGTATATGGTTCCTGTTCGTTCCCTCTGAAAGTAACCGACAATCATCTCCCCTTCACGCTGCTTGAACTCATTATAAACCACGTCTTTCTCAATTTCTTTCAATCTCTGCCGGACAACCTGCTTCGCGGTCTGGGCCGCTATTCTGCCGAAATCTTCCGGTTTGATTTCGATGAGCATCTCATCACCGACTTCGGCGCCGGAGTGGAGTTTCTGTGCTTCACTGAGTTCGATCTCGAAAACGGGCTCCTCTACCTTGTCTACGATTTCTTTCTTGGAGTATATCTTGACAACATCGTGTTCCTCGTCGATATAGGTCTCAGCGTTCGAGGTGGTTCCATATTTTTTCTTATAGGCCGCCAGAAGCGCCATTTCAATTGTTTTAAGAATCAGTTCTTCCGAAATCCCTTTGTCAGCGACAAGCTGTTTCACGGCTTCAGATAACTCGCCTGCCATAACTCCTCCATTAACCGTCCAGTTGTGTTTTCCTTATAGAACCGATTGGAATGGTGAGCTGACCGCCCGGGTCGCTGTGCGGAACAAGCACCACCCTATCGCCATCCAGTCCTTTGAGCACACCCCTGATCACACCGCCCTCACTGTGCTGAAACGACTCATCCACAATTATTTTAACATGTCGTGATGTAAAAATGTCATACTCTTTTTCGTCCTTGAAGACCCGGTCAATACCGGGCGATGATACCTGTAATGTATAATTATTTTCATCAATCGGCTCTAAAATAGTAAGCATATCATTAAAAATCCGAGTGACCCGTTCACAATCATCGAGCGTGACTCCTCCCTCTCTGTAAATTATTACCTGTATGTTCAGCCCGCTTTTTCCCGCATACACAGAGAGTTCGACGATCTGAATACCGAGAGGTTCCACGACCCGCTCGAATTCCTTCAGGAGTATTTGCCGGGTATCATCCATATATTCCGGTTACCCCCTGCACGTACACAATAAAAAAAGAGTCGGCGCAGCGACTCTTCATGTAAAAAAAGGGTTTAGAACTAGCATCGCGTAAATCAAAATTAATAAGTATGTGAACCGTCGTCAAGTCTATTTCTGTCCGGGATACAGTACCCTGCCAGCTTCAACCGCATTGGTACAACCAGTATACTTCTGTATCGCGGTTACAGGAATTTTATGGTAATAAACCCTGTTTGAGGAAGGCTGTTCTTGACGGCAAGTTCAAGAGATTCGAACCTCTTCACAATGTTACTGCCAATCTCCGACGCAGCGAGTTTTCTCTGGCTCACCAGTTCATCTCGAACGAGGGCATCGAGGAATACATCACCTATCTTTACTGATGCAGCATTGTGGGCAGGGAGTGAAAATAAATCGTTCTTCGACAGATTGATGTCCGCGGAGGCCAGCTGCTGACCAAACTCTTTTGAGGGGAGTGAACCGAGTTTGGGATTCTCCAACCGCAGTTCCTTCACACTTTCCTCACCATCTTTCAGGTAAAACGCGGTTTCGGCACCGGAGCATGAGTATTCCACACTGCGATTCGCTTCATCGATCAATACCAGTGAAACCTCGAAGCTTCTCTTTTCCTTTCTGCTGTAGCTGTTATAGGATTTCAGTAATTCACCCGCCGTTACCCCTGCCTTCAGAGAAGAGCGTACCGTTTCTGCTATCTCGACAATGACATTATATATCTCAGGCGGTTTGCCAGATGGAGCACTGAAACAGCCCAGAAGGTGTCTGCCGCTCACTCCCTGATAGAGAAGATAGCTTCCCTCAGCACCTTTTGAGTGCAGAGCGTAGTTGTGGGCCTGAAGTAAATCTGTCTCAACGTCCTGCTCGGAAAAGAGAGACCGTTTCTGTTTCAGAAAAGTTACGAACATTTTGTCCAGTTCGATCTCCTCACTCATGGCCTTTGGTGCAGGAGGGGTTTGTGGCATACGTTCCGGTGCTGGGGCTTGTGCAGGTGCTTCTGCCGCCACCACCTGCTGAACTGCTGCAGAAGCCGGTTGAGCAGGTGCTGGAGCTGACTGCTCCGTGGGCGGGCCGGGAGCAGAGGGCCCTACGCCGGCTGGAGATACACCTTGTCCCACTATCATACGGGCCTGAGACTCAGCTTCATGAAAACGCAATCGGATGAGGAAAAAGACGGGAAGGAAGAGTAGTAGGAAGGAGAGAAGGAAATAGGCTGCAGAAAAAAGTACCATGTAACGAATATCGTAGGGAATAAACAGAAAACGCTGTACATCAAGCCCCAGTATGAAGTCACGATTTTCACGACCAGTTATGTAAAGTGGCAGGGACACCCGCATGGTCAGTCTGTTTCTCAGTATGACCCTGTGCATAAGGGGGTATCCACCTTCGAATTCCCAGGATTGCTCTATGCTCTCGTAATACTCTGAGGGAAGCCTCCTCGCCCGATACTCTCCCAGGACCGCGTCGTCAGTATGATAGATGAGCTTCCCGTACCGGTCGGTAAACCAGACATGGTTGACACCGCGGTATTTCTGTATTGTCCGCGCCAGATTTCTCACGTCGTCGCGATAGGTATCCCTTCCGATGAGACTGAGCTGAAAGGACGAAACATCACGTAGTATTGCTCCGTAGTAGCTCTGATTGAGTTCCTCGAAATATTTGAGAAGGAAAAGGTAAGACCCGCATATGAATATCAAAATTGCGATTAACGCGGCTGTAAGAACGAATATAAGAACGGTCTTGCGGGAGTTTCTGAAGTTCCGGATGAGATACTGCAAGCGGCTTTCAATGTCCATGTTCATCAACTGTCCTGCTGTATAACCGATGTATAGGAGAGCGCGTCAATGTAATCCGCCCTGTATATCTGCTTGATCACGCCGGTGGAGGAGGAATTAAACACATTGTCAGGTACACCCCTCTCTTCCGTATCATCTATGTATATACTGCCGTTGTTTCGTGCGATGAAGCAGTTGTCAATCCTGCCCCCACCGACTACTGCATATCTCCCATTGTCAATGATATCATTTTCGGAGATGGTGGGATTTGCGTTGTTCTTGATATAGATACCGTGATTTTCATTTCGTGCGATGATATTTCTGTTGATCTTCACACCGGAAGCTGACACCACGATGCCATCGATCCTGCTGTACTCAACGGTGTTGTCCACCACGGTCGCTGTGCCGATCCCCCTTTCAAGCACCATACCCACATAGTTGCCCTGGAAATCACTTCTGCGCACAATGCCGCCTCCGTAGAGACGTACACCATAGATCCGGTTGTTCGTGAACGTCGAATCCTCGACCATGAGACTGTTGTTGTCTGCGAGTATTCCTCTCTCATTATTCTCAAAAACCCCGTTCCGAACGATTACACTGCTGTCCTCCATGTAAAGCCCAATTCCATTCATCTTCACAATGATGCCGTCGAGCTCGACCTGGCTTTCCCCGATATGCAGACCGTATTTCCTGCATTCCTGCACCGTTGCTCCTTTTACGTGTAGTGCACCTTTGCTGCCGGATATGCGTATGCCGACATCGGCACCCCGAATCGTCGATTCTTCTATACGTCCCTTCGAACCATTGTGAAAACGAACACCTCCCCAGGAATCGCTCTCCGGAGAAAGCGTTGCACCAGTAATAATGAGCTGGCCGCCTGATTTCACCTCAATGGTTGCCGATCGGGGCAGCGCAATCTCACCGGTCAGGGTTGCGATCTCCCCTCTGTCAATGATAAAACCCTTTTTTCTCAGGGTCGCATAGGAATAGCGTGTTGTTTTTACGGGTGTCTTCTTCGGCGGCTTCTTTACTCTGATCTTTTTTGAAACCTCCCTGAGTGCTATCGACCGATCCCTGTACCCAAGCTCCGAAGAGAGGATGATGTCCTCGGTTTTCTCGTCACCTGCAGCAAGCGTGGTTCCGCGCTGCAAGGGCTGATAGCCACTCTCGTTTCCAGCCCGGTCTATGGCAACGATACGTACGTACATTTCTCCGTCTAAAAATGACTCCCTGTTAATCCTGATGCCATAGTACCTGCGGCTTGTATAGGAAACACCATCCCATCGGTCCTCGTGAGTCCCGTAATAGATCCGGTACTTAATCACATCGATGTTTTCCGTATCCCAGGTGATCCGCAGCAGGTCTTCACCCACGAACTCGTACTGTATATTGGTTGGGGACTTGGGTGGAATCGTGTCTTCAAGGACGATACCGGTCACCGAATGGCTGGCTTCACTCACATTCCCCTTCATGTCTTTCGCGATCACCCTGAAGGAATAGGGGACGGTGTTATCAAGAAGTGGTACATCATCGTCCATCCTGTCGTCAATACGGAACCTCATGAAATCGCCCGGTTTGTCCTCGATGATGGTGGCCCCAGAACTCTTGAGGGTGAAGCCATTGTCGCTATAGTAGAGATACTTACCTCCCTCTTTTCGTACCTGGATAAGAAAGCCATGGAGTTCTCCAGTTTCGGTACGGTCCCATACGAGTTCGACCACGTTGTTCTTCGCAAAGATCACACCAACACCAAAGGGTGCCGGGGGCCGCCTATGTTTCGTGCGGTTCTTCCCCTGCGCAGGTTCAGCGGAGTAACCCGCATCATTTTTAGCGTAAACGTGCACCACATAGTCAGAGTCCGGTTCGAGGCCGCCGAATTCACAGAAGTTTTGCATCATATCGGGATATTCTCTGAGCAGCAGGTCACCTTCTCCGCTGTGCAACTCGCATCGATAATGGGTTGCGCCCTTGTCATGATTCCACTGCGCTCGCAGCATGGCTTTGCCGGATGCATCGCCGGCTATCTCATAGAGTATGAGACCCGTGGGAGCTGGGGGGGGCTGCAAGGTTCCCTCGAACTCGATTTTCTTTGAACCGTATCCGCTGTAACTCACCTGAATGGTATAACCACCCTTCGGCAGATCCTCGAACAGATAAGTCCCGTTCTCATCGGTTAAGCCTCGAGCCGCCGCCCTGCCATCGCTGTCGATACAGATTACCTCAACTCCCTGCAAGGGGTTGCCGTCCTCATCAGTGACCTTCCCGCTCAGCTTTCCCTTCGCTCTGGTTTTTGGCTTCTCGGGTACGGGCACAGGAGCACTTTCCAAGGGCTGGGTTTCAGGAGGGGCCTCCTCCTCCCGCCTCCCGCCTCCGCCTATTGCGGTGAGAGGCACCAGCATAACAAACATGATCAACACAGTACAAGGTATTCTAAGGTACTTCATGGTTCTCTACTTCCACGGTAAAATAGATAATCCGGAATGAGCGTATCCGGTGTTGCGAACATCATGATGGGTGGTTACCCAGGATGTCTTTCTGAATGAGAAGAACCTGCCCTCCCAATCCTGAACCTGAACGGCATACACCATGCCATTTTCCGTACATAGGAGTATGAATTTAATCCGTTTCCTGTGGAACAGACTCTGGTTGAGATCACTGACAAGAGGAGTGGCCCACACGCGACCACTGCTGTTGAACAGTGCCTCCTGATCACCGCTTTCGCCGTTCAACACAAGAAGGGCCCCCGAAAGGGTCGGCAACAGAACCTCCATGATACCGTCGTCGTTCAGATCATCGATAACGATTCTCCCGTTGACAGGGCCCTCTGTTGATGCAACTTTCCACAACTCTCGCCTCGTTGCACCTTCCACCACACGGAGTATGCCTTCATTGTCGATGTAGAGAATCTCCTCTTCACCGTCACCGTCCACATCACCAACGGTAGGCGCAACACTGTATCGTCCTTCGGTCTCTTCGCTGAAAAGAAGCCGTCCCAGCCTTGAATGGGCTGAGAGTGTACCGACCCGAGTCAGGGTGACTATGTCAACGTTACCATCGCCGTCGAGATCACCCAAAGAGGGAGGACCGGCAAGCCTGCCTGTCAGTGGGCTTTTCCAGAGACCCCAGCCGTTACTGCCGTCTAGGGCATAGAGAAAACCTCTTCTCGTGGAAAACAGGATATCTTCTACCCCGTCATCATTCAACTCAGCGGCTACAGGTGCATGTGTGATATCGGTCTCTGCATCGAAGAACCGCCATATCTCGAAACCAGTCCGGCCGTCGAGGGCAATGACATCCATGTCAAGGGTTGCCAGTACGATGTCATCTGTTCGATCACCGTTGACATCAACCAGTGCGGGAAGCGCAGTAATGGGAACCCTTCCGCTGTATTGCCAGATCCTGTCAAGAGTGTCGGAATAGGAGAAGGCAGTGATTGCACCGTTTTCAAACACCACGATAATGTCATTGTCCCCATCCCCATTCACGTCCTTCAACAACGGTTCGAAAAAGGGTGCACCGAGGTCTTCCCTGAATATCTCATTACCCCTTTCACCGTCCAGGGCAACGAGCTCATTGAGGGCCGTACCGAAAATAAAATCCTGGTATCGATCGTCGTTGATCAGTCCCACCATGCCTGATCGTACGATAATGGGAACTGCGACTTCCGTGGGAAGTGAGTATCTCCACAGGGCTTTGCTGTTTATCGTCTCGCTCTCCGAGAGCGCAGGGGCCGTCCAAGGAAGCCCCGTCTGTGCCTGCTGCAGCTCTTCCGCGCTGTATACCGGCGTTTCCTCAAAGGAATAGGGCTTTTCAGGTGTTAACCTGGCCTCTTCTTCCGACTCTGCTCCTGTCACCTGTACATCCTCTATCTCTACTGTTACCTCTGCAGCAGCCTCCTTCGCCTCTGCGGGGAACTCCACAACAGTGGCTGTCGTCTCTGGGGTGGCGGATTCTGTGGGAATGAGAGGTATCTCCAAACTCTCCCCTGTCACTTCCACTTCAGCAGCTTCCTCACCCCTGAAAAGATTTGCCAGCCGGCGAAAGGGTGTCAGCAGAAGGGAAGGGAATCCTCTATCCTCGATAGCCTCCCCCTCGACCACAAACTCCGTCTGCTGCCCGAGGCCTTCCGTAACTTCAGGGACAGTTTCAACCACGGTCCGAGCTTCTGGAGTAGTGGCGGGCAATTCCTGACCTTCCGTGAGATCGGGGATCCGCTCCCCCCTTTCAACTGCAGTTTCCGCCCGGGCTTCAGTCTCTCCTTCTAGAGTTTCCTGACCCTCCTCATCCGGTGATAAAAGTTCCGTTCCCACAACCTCTTCCGCTATCCCGGTGACAGGCTGCTTTCTGAAAAACAGCCTCCCGAAACCGCGGGGAATTGCAACAGCCTGACGCTTCTGTATATCCTCGAATGTGGGTTCGAGAAGAACCAGCTTCTCTCTTCTGATGCGCAGGGAGGGAAGAAACCCCCGTCTCGCCCCTTCGTTCTGGCCTTCCGAAGTAGTACCGGATTGGAGCCCCTGCTCATTTGTTACCTGGACATCAGTAAGCACCTGAACGGTCTCCTCTACAACCGGACGCTCAGTGGCGGGTACTGTCTGCTCTGTTCCCTCGACGAAAGCTGCTCCCGTTGTGGCATCCGTGTAGTCTGGTCTACTGATAAAAAAGAAAATGAGGGCGATGGCGACAATGAGCACACCCGCACCTGCGGCCATAAACATCAAAAGCTTTCCCCGTTCGCCCATCTGCTTTTTCTGGGGAGGATAGAAGAGCCCGACAACCGGACCGAAGGCGATTCTGTCACCATAGGAAATGCCTATCTTTTCGAAGGTCTTTCCGTTGACGGTTGTGCTTTTGTTCTCCGATAGATCCTTCAGAGTGAACGCACCATCCCGTGTTTCAATCTCCGCCTGATGCTCTTCCACATTCTCGTATTCAACCACCAAATCGTTGTCAGGTGCTGTCCCAATCCTCAGGCGTGGCTGCTCAAAATCGACCTCTTTGATGACATTATTCGGATAACGGAGGATTATTCTGGCCATGGCGACCCGTTCAAACAGAACTTATTATTATAATTCATTTCATTATCGGCCTATTTGCCGAAAGGTAAAGAGCGCCTGATGCTTTTAGGGACCGTGCAAGGGTCAGCACATCAACTGAAACAGCACCTGCGCTGAAAAGGGCTTTGGCACAGGCCGATGCCGTTACTCCTGTGGTCAGCACATCATCGATGAGGAGAACCCGCTTGCCCTGTAGAAAATTCCCGAATTCGGCCCTCACCATAAAACGGTCGGTAAGGTTTGTAATCCTCTCATTCTGGGACGACACACTACTCTGCGGAGCTGCATTTCCCCTTCTGCAGAGGGCGCTGCCGTTAAAGGCTGCATGGACCCTCCGGGCCACAGACCTGGCAAGCAGATGCGATTGATTGAAACCCCTTTCCGCATATCGTACGGGTGAGAGGGGAACAGGAACAAGAAGATCTGTCTGATTGATATATGCCCGTCTGTGCGTGAGGAGGAGCCCCGTGAAAACCCGGTACAGCGACCGTCTCCCCTCAAACTTATAGAGATGGATGAGTTTTCTGAGAAACCCGTCGAATATGCCAAGCGACACGTTCCTGCCAAATAGAAATTGCAACTCGACACACTGGCTACAGCCCTTTCCGTGGTTTCTGTTGTCAGGTCCAAGAGGCGAGCCGCAGCGGGTGCATACATCACCCTCGATAATTTCGAGTGATGCACTGCAGGCGGGGCAAATGCACACACCCGAACTGAGAGAAACACCGCAGAAATGGCAGTGATTGGGGAAGAGAAGGTTCAGCACATCGCCAAGTGTATTCCCCTTCATCCCGCGTTGAAGGTCCATTGGACTCATACACGTATATTGAATATATTCGACGATAATATTATACACCCACATGCAGGTTTCGGATAATAAAATGTCAGCTGTGCCCGAAAATCGATCCCCATTCCTGAGGGGCGTCACGGCGGGCTTGCCTGTGGTTATCGGATATTTTCCCATAGCGGTGACCTTCGGGCTGCTCGCAAGTGAACATATCAGTATGGCCCACGCTGTCTGCATGTCTGCGTGGGTCTACGCAGGTGCAAGTCAGTTTATGGCGCTCGGGCTCATTGGAGCACACTCCGCTGCAACGGAAATCGTGGCTGCCACCTTCCTCATGAACTTCAGACATTTTATCATGAGCGCTTCTCTCTCACAGCGGGTCAAGCGCCACCGGCAGGCAGGAACGGGTCTCATGGCATTCTGGCTTACCGATGAGACCTTCTCGGTAGCAATGGCCTTGAAAAAGAAATTACATCCGCGCTTCATGCTTGGACTGGAGATTGTGGCGTATGTGAGCTGGGTATCGGGCACCTGCCTTGGGTTTTCCCTTGGGGCTTTTATTCCTCCACTTCTTCAGGAGAGCATGTATATTGCCCTCTACGCACTCTTTGTCGCACTACTGGTTCCCCATGTGAAAGGCTCCCTTTCCATTCTCATCACAGCGGGCTTTGCGGCAGGAATCAACTCCCTCCTGCAGTACTTCCACATCATGAAACCAGGATGGTCCCTGGTAACTGCAATACTTTCCGCTTCAGTTTTAGGAGCCCTGATACACTCCGACGAGGAGGAGGGGTGATGAATCTCTGGACTATTATCATACTCATGGCAGCAGTCACCTTTATACCCAGGCTCATTCCCCTCCTCCTTTTTAAAAATAGGGCCCTGCCGCCGTTGTTCAGGCGGCTTCTCAACATCATACCCTACGCTGCGTTGGGGGCTCTTATTTTTCCTGGTGTGCTGAAATCGGTGCCCACAATGCCCTGGGCAGCGATCGCCGGCATGGGTGCGGCAGTGCTTGTTTCGTGGTTCAAGGGAGGTCTCATTGCATCGGTGGCATCATCGGTAGTGGTGGTGTTCCTCTTTCTCCTCATCGGTGGGTAGGGCCATACCGGATGCTAAACCTGTGATACCCTGCCATCTCCATGCACGATCCTGACCGCAGGTCCTGTCTCCGTGAGCTCAACAAGCGAGTAACCACCGCTGTTCAGGGGTCCGGGATTCACTATCTTCGTATTTCCAATTTCGTCGACACAGGTCGACTCGTGTATGTGCCCCGAGAAACAGACAAGGGGTCGATATTCTTCGATGAAGCTGCGTACAGCGCTGCTTCCGACATGGATACCCTGTGCAATATCACAGGCAGTCCTCACCGGCGGCTGATGGGAGAGCATGATTAGTGAGTTGTCCGGATGAACATTCCTCATCGCTTCACGGAGAAGAGAACCGAGCTCCTCCTCGGTACGTTCGTTGGGAGTAATGCCTCCGGGTGTGGGCAGAGAACCGCCAAGTCCTACAAAGGTATATTTCTCCCATCTGAGGCTTCGTGCATCCAGATTGACACCCCGCTCGGCGAGAAATAATCCCACCTCATGATGGTCACAGTTCCCGGGTACAGCGAGAACATTGTCGTTGTACCCCTTCACCACATTGAAAACTCTCTCGGCATCATCCCTCCCGCCAAAATGGGTTATATCACCGGAGATGATGACTAGGTCGGCCATGCCCAGAGCCGTAGCCATACCGTGCAGCCCTGCCGTATTTCCATGCACATCCGTTATGCCAAGGATTTTCATGTTCCACTCCCCTTCATCCCCGGGTCCCATTCCCTGATTTAATGGGCAGCTGCAGGTTCATTCACCTGCACAATGCACACCCTTAAGATAACTCCTTTACCTGCATAACACACATCCTTTAGATAACTCCCCCACCCGCAAGCCTGTGTGCGAGGCGAACCGGTTCCGTGATCCTGTACTTCCTACAGCACCCCAGCACGTAAAAGACGGCGCTGTGTAAGGCTATGCCGTGGCCAATGGATACAAAGAGGGGCTTCACACTCCGTCTTGTCCTGACTACGGCCCCGATAACGGTGTCATCACCATAGAGATACTCCCAGTCCCCCTTCTCAGCCCCCGGCTCTGTATACCTCCCCATGAGTCTCGATTTTGCACAGCCAATCGTGGGAGTATCCACCAGGAGTCCCAGATGGGAGGCAAGGCCCATTCCTCTTCCATGGGCGATACCCTGACCGTCCGCAATGATGAGATCAGGATCAATGCTGAGGGCCTCGAGGGCAGGCAGCAGACACGGAATCTCCCGAAAGGAGAGGAGGCCGGGAATGTAGGGGAATGTTACCTTTGCACTGCGTACGCTGTGATCGAGGATTTCGAGATCCGGAAAGCTCAGCACGACACATGCCGCAACCGCCCTTTCACCGCGGAAACCGACATCGACGCCGCATACCCTTTCAATGGATCTGAACATGTCGCGCCGTATCACACGAGAGCCAAACCGTTCCTGAATCGCCCGCGCTTGTGATGGAGTGACATCCCAGCTGTGGAGGTCGTGGCTCTTCATTCAGCGTTGAATACGTCCCGTACCTTTTCCCGACGCGAGTGCGCGTACTTCGTCGACATTCAGAAATAGAAAATCCCCTGGAATTGTGTGTTTCAGGCAGCCCGCAGCGGCTGCGAACTCCAGCGCATCAGCTTCGCCGAATCCGCTGCTCATGGCGTAGATGATGCCGGCGGAAAAGGCGTCCCCTGCACCGACCCTGTCGACAATGTTCCTGATTTCAAAGGATCGGGACGCGTGGAAGCCCTTACGGCTTCGAAGTACTGCCTGCCAGGTGTTGTGCGAGGCAGAGTGAGAAGTACGTAGTGTGACCGCGGCTGCGTCCAGGTTCGGGTACCGGTCAAGCACCTTCCCGGTCAGTTCCTCATAGGCACCTGTGTCCAGTGTCCCCCCATCAACATCCACCTCAGCCTCAATGCCGAGAGACCGTTGATAATCCTCCTCGTTGCCTATGACAATCGTCGATGAGCCGGCAACCTCGTCCATGATATCGCGAGGCTCTCTTCCGTACTTCCACAGTTTCTTACGAAAGTTGAGGTCGCATGAAACGGTGACGCTGGCCTTTTTTGCCCTATGAACCGCTTCGATAGATACCTCGGCAGCCGATGCCGAGAGTGCGGGCGTAATACCGGAGAGGTGAAACCATCCTGTGTCTGTAAATACTTCGTCCCAGGGAATATCACCCTTCTTCACCTCCGTCATGCCCGAACCTGAACGATCGTACAGGACTGATGAGGGGCGTTGATTGTTCCCTGCTTCGAGGAAATAAATACCGACGCGATTACCCTCTCGTAATATGAGTGATGTGTCGACGCCGTGCCGCCGGAGCTCATTCATGCATGCATCACCGATTGGGTTGCGGGGCAGTACGGTAACTATTGACACCTCGCAGCCAAAATGCGCGAGTCCGACTGCCACATTGGCTTCAGCACCGCCGAAAGTCGCTTCCAGGTGAGGGTTTTGAAGGAGCCGTTCGAAACCGGGTGATTTGAGGCGAAGCATTATTTCACCGAATGTGACGAACCGCTGCATGTTTCCTCCTCCCATGACACTGTCATTTCTTGCGCATGATACCGAATGGAATCCAGGTAACGCTGTTAATAATACCCAATATGAGAACAGAGAGGAGAAAGACCGCGAGATTCTGATACACGCTGAAGTTCTCCGCTATGAAGTAGAGCCACACGATGAGGAATATGAGCCATCCTATACTTGCAGTCACGGAAATCGCGATTTTGGGTAGTATGTTGAATTTCGGTATCTGCGGCTTTTTATCTTCCGGGTCGCTCATGGCACACCCCCTAAAGAGCATTCTGCATACGGCGGAGTTTCACCACACTGCTGGCCTCGTCGAGCTCCACGTCATCCCAGGTGATGATTTTCCCCTTCCACACCCTGTGCTTCACCCTGGCTCCAGGAGCAAGACCGGCGGGGAGTGCCCCTACACGCATGGCTTCAGCAGCCCTGTCCATGACCCCGTGAAAGGTATATCCACCGAAGTCATCGAGGACATCTCCTGGCTCGAGTGTTTTCTTTGCCACGGTCATCACTTCCGCAACCGGTTCGTCAAGAGGAACGAGGGTGCGTTGGCCATAGAGGTGGGCCCGTGCAAAGGAGATGGGAGCCTCGAGAAACCAGAGATGATAGGGCCTGAAAAAGGTGAAGTACTTACCCCTTCCCACTTTTAGGTACTGGAGGTCTTTGCATATTCGTTCATCCTGTATCCTCACGGTAATGAAAACGCCCCCCGCCATTGCACTCCCCTGCACAAAGTCCACGGTATAGGGCGCAGGAGTTATACCGCCGTCAACCTTGAGCGCGAAGACCTGTGATACGGTCTCCAGTGTTGCCTCCGGTCCTGCCATGCCTCGCTTCATGGGAAGGCAGCCGGTGGCATTGGCCGCGCAGGTCATCTCGAACATGGTCTTCGTGCCGTCCACATATGAGGCAACCTGGAAGGGGTCTTTGTTGTCGCCTTCCGCCGATTCTCTGACCGTATCGGGAGTTGCATCCGGCTGCAGAGGATTGTTCTTACCCTTGCCGATAACCACCGGTTCATACCCGAGAGATTTCACGAAATCCCAGAGTTCCATGAGGCAGCCGGGCTCATCACCCGAAGAGACGGAGTAGAGCACTCCACGCTCATGAGCCAGTTTTTTCAGTATTCTGCCCACGATCACATCGGCTTCGATGTTCACAAGCACCACGTCCTTACCGCCCTGTATGCCGGCCTCCGCGGTCTCAGCCCCCGTTGCAGGCGATGGGGTCACATCGGTCACCACGTCGACATTTTCCAGTTGTGCCGCAAAGGTGTGATCACCGGTTACAACCGTCTTGCCCCCTTTAATGGCATCATCAGCTTCACCGGATTTTGTGGTCTCAACGATATCATCCTTCTGTACTCCGTATCTCAGAAGCACCTCCGTGGCCCTGGCGGTGTCGCTGTCGGCAAGGACAACTACCTTCATACCCGGCACATGGCTTACCTGCGCCACAAAACCGGAACCCATCCAGCCGGCACCGCTCACACCGATGCGCAGGGGCTTTCCCTCTGATTCAAGCCTGAGCAGATCATCGTATACCATGCTGTCACACCCCCTTCGCCTCGAGTACCTCGCGTGATGCTCTCACGATGTCAGACGCGGTCAGATGATACTTCACGAGCAGGTCGTCGGGGTCGGCCGATTCCACATAGGTATCTGCAAGGCCGACGAAGCGCATGGGCACGGGTGCGTTCTCTGAAACGATGCGTGCAATGTTGCTCCCCATCCCTCCCGTCAGAAGATGCTCCTCAGCAGTGACGATGGCACCGGTTTCTTTCGCAGCACTGATGATGGCATCACGGTCCATGGGCCTAAGTGTATGCATGTCCACAACCCTCGCCTCGACACCGCCCTCCGCAAGCTCTGCTGCAGCATCGAGTGCCAGGGAGGTCATGAGACCGCACGCGATAATGGTGAAATCCTCTCCCTTTCTGACCGTGTTTGCCCTTCCTATCTCAAATAGAGCGTTTTCTTCATATATGAAGGGCATGGCAACCCTGCTCGAACGGAGAAACACAGGACCCACATGGTCGGCAGCAGCCCGCACCGCCCAGTGCATGCTCACCGGGTCACTCGGCACAAGCATGACAAAGGTCGGCATGCCACCTACCAGGGCGAAGTCCTCAATACCCATCTGCGTCGGACCGTCCTTTCCGAGGGTGATACCCCCGTGGGAACCAACCACCTTGGCATTCACATTGGAAAGTGCAATGGAGAGCCGAATCTGATCATAGGCGTTACAGAGGAGAAAGGATGAGAAACTTACGATAAAGGGTATGAACCCGCATGCGGCAAACCCCGCACCTATGCAGGCGAGGTTGCTCTCTGCAATGCCAATATTGAAGAAACGCTCCGGATAGTTCATACGGACCGTCTCCGCCTTGGTGGAGTTGCCAAGATCACCGTCAAGGACCACGACCTTTTCATTGTCAGTCGCCACTTTGTAGATCGCCTCTCCGAATATATCACGAAGCGGCCTGCTCTCCTTCAATCCGGCTTTTTCACCTGGTCTCATCGAGTAGCTCCTT
>CBFDDP010000023.1:0-31806 GCA_965603595.1 uncultured bacterium | reverse complement strand
GTCGAGTCTGATGATAAACACCCTGCCCTGCTTCGCCTCACTGTACTGCATAGTTTACGTCCTCTCTGATCTCACCCGCCTATCAACTCATTCAGTATTTCCTTGTGTTCCTGTATGAGATTCCTATTATAAAGGTAAATGAATAATCTGTCTCTCTTTCGGTGAAAAATTAAATTTTCTCAACGTTACGCCTTTCTTTCTCTATTCTTAATTATTCCCTTACTTGAATGTGACCGCACGTTTTCGTTGTAAATGGGTATAAAAATACCCCAGCAGATATTAGCTGGGGCTTAATATAAAGAAACCTTCCCTACTGAACTCCGATTTTCAACTTCTTCAAATCAATGCTTTCTTTTCTAATGGACGGTCGTAACCTTACCTCGAGCTTCAGCATCAGGTTTACAGTTTCCTCTCTCGTCACCTTTCTGTCGATTGGATTTTTACTCTGTTCAACTTGTCCTTTACATCTTTCTACCAACTCCTTTTTTAATTCCTCCTTCTCCTCTGCAGAAAGCTTGTTGAAATTCGTCACACGGATGTACCTACTTGCTGTGTAGGTTCTGATCCCCTGTGCCATTTTCTTCTCCCTCCTAATCTAAAGATCTTGGTACGATTCAGTACCTGATAAAATCTTCCCCTCATTTTTTAAAAATGGCACGGGAAAAGGATTGTTAGATTGTGTTTTTAGTGTATAATATTTCTAATTTAGGAGGAAAAAATGAATACACACAGAAAGACCGCAATTATTGTGGGAGTGTTGTTTATAATTGGGACGGTTACGAGTTCGCTATACTATGTTCTTGTAACCCCTATTCTAGATGCTCCAGATTATCTTGTTAAAGTTTCTGAAAATGCAAACCAAGTAATAATAGGATTGCTCTTATACTTAATTGAGGGCGCTGCGGTTGTTGCCATTCCTATTGTGCTGTTTCCAATCTTCAAAAAGCATAATGAAGCCTTAGCTCTTGGGTATGTTGCTTCCAGGATGATTGAGACCGTTACCCTTGTTGTTGGCCATATCAGCCTACTAGCACTATTGACAATAAGTAAGGAATATGGACAAGCAGGAGCTCTGGATGCTACTCATTTTCAAGCGTTAGGCGCTTCACTACTAGCAGTAATTGATCAGTCCCATTTGCTTGGGGTAGAGATCGTGTTTGCCCTAGCTGCTCTGATTTTAAATTATCTATTATTTCGATCAAAACTCGTTCCTCGGTTTATATCAGTCTGGGGTCTTATAGGTGGCATATTGATATTAGCAGAAGGCTTGTTAGGTATGTTTGGCCTCGGTCCTACATCGGAGATGTCGATTTTTTCGCTTATAATAGCCGTGCAAGAAATGGTATTTGCAGTATGGCTTATAGGTAAGGGATTCAATCCATCTGCACTCGCTTCCGGGTCTGCATAAAAGGATATGAACAACAATGAAAATAACTAAATCCAAAGTATAAAATAGCTTTGGATTCAATAAAGCAAGTAAACACGGGTCACTACAACGTCAATATTTGATCTATTTTATTTACAATTTTATATATGATAAAACGATATAAAGATGTGTGAGTAATTTTATATGTAGACTGTTAATATCTTCCCTTGGAATCTGTTTTAATTTTGCCACATCTGACAACGCGATTTGTAATTCCTTCCAGGTGCTTTCTTGTTTTAATAACAGTTCATATTCAGGGGTTCCTTTGGGTTTCTGAGATAATCTTTCAACCATTTTCTTCCACTCAAATTTTTGTTCATTTGCTTTTTTGGCTTTTATCCATAATTTTCCCTTGTAATGTTCTAAAACATTTCTCATAGCAAATCCCGCAGTTACATCTTTCTCAAAACCAACATCATTAGAAAAATAATTCTGTTCCATAAGTTCGAATTCATCACTTAGACTTAAGTCTAATTTTTTTATCAAATCTTGGACCATACTTGCCAATTCAATTTCCTGAATCAATCTTTCGTACGACTCTTTCCGAGTTCTAAACCAATCTTTTTCATTTTCATTCTCTGGTTCAATACTAACTAAAGTGGAGAATAAAGCCGAGGCTTCACCCGTCGATTTTGGTACTAGTGAATAAATACCTGCTGTATCAACTGTTGGCTGCATGGGAGCATATCTTTGTAATGATTCCAAATCATAACTATAGTTCGCGTTAGGAGGAATGGAATAAATGTTTGCAATAGTATCCGGCATAGTAACTTTCGTTTCTTCTTCCCATTCTAGAAGATTTAATATTATTTGTAGCGGTTTAACAGCTTTTTGATTTTCTCTATTTATATTCAACCAATTCTTTATATAAAGGATTAATTCTTTAAATGAGTCTTTTTCTTGATTTTGCATTTATTACATCGCCTCATTTAGACACATCTAGCATTTAATTGTAATTTTTTTACAAACTAACCTAATTGTCAAGATCTTCTCGATTTTCTTAACATGAATGGAACAAAAAAACCTCCTTTTCAGGAGGTTTTAACAATGTAAAGAAAACAATTCAATTCTTACCAGTATTCGAAACAGACTTTGTGAAATGAAGAAGAAAGAGAGAAGTATAATCGAGTAAGCCTTACCAGATGCAGAGCTGATGCGGGGTAGCTATTCTTGACGGTAATAGATTATCCAACTCACTTACTGACATCTATGCACATCAGTTCGCCTTTAAAATTGCGGCAATAAATCTTGCCATTACACAAAACAGGAGGTGTCCAAAACTGTCTAAACTTTTCCTCACCTTCAAACACATCGCAACTGGATATCTCCTGATATGCTGATGGTGTTGCCTCTGCAATATGAAGCTTACCCTCTTCCTCAAGAATTATAAGCTTTCCATCTGCTGCCGCGAGTGATGACATCCACATTTCCTTTTCCCACATCACATCACCAGTTTTCACATCAATACACCGAAGTGAGCCAACTTTGCCTTCATCACCATCACTCCCGTATAGATACCCATCAATATATATACTGCTACTGAACTTATTTCTCATATTCTCATTTTCCCACACTACCTGCGGCTCATTTCCAGTTATTTCTAGGAGTGCACACCTTGCACGAGCATATCCAACTGATAAGAATACCTTTTGCTCAAATGGTATGGGATCGGCTGCTTGTTCTCCATAAGCTATAAACTCAAAATACCACAACTGCTTTCCAGTCTCTACCTCTGCTGAATAAACCCCAGTTCCACTAAAGAATAAAGCACATCGTTTGCCTTTATAATCATAAATCACGGGCGTTGCATGATAACCGTCGGGGCATATTCTGTCAGTATGAATGGAACTTGCCCAGATCAGATCGCCCATTTCCTTATCCACTGCAATACCGGCAGTATTGACATTCAGTATGATGCGGTCACCTTCAATAACGGGAGACCCAGTATAACCATATGGGATTTCTTCTGTTTTGTACTCTTCTACAAGATTCTTCATCCACCTAAGCTTTCCATTTTTAGCCTTAATGCAGAGCAGTAGTCCATCTTTGCTCAATGCATAAACATACTTACCGTCAATGGTTGGCGTTGAATGAGGCCACTGGCTGCTATGTGAGGTTTCAAATGTATATTGCCATATTAGTTCACCATTAACAGCATTAAGGCAGGAGACAGCATTTTCCTTCCTATTATCCCCGATTCCCATGGTATAAAGACGGTTCTTCATGATGGCAACATTTGAATAGCTCACTCCCACATCTGCTTCCCATAGTATTTTTGGCCCACCATCCAACGCTTCCGGATTCCAGTCTGTCTCCATTGAGATACCGTCTCCATTAGGTCCACGCCACCTCGGCCAATCGAAGTCTTCAGCAATGCCATGGAATGCACATGTTACAAATATCAAAGTGAATAATACGATAAACGTTCTGGTTTTCATGATTATGCCTCCTTGAAATTAGGTTTATCAAGGATGCCGAACTCGGTGTAGGACTGATGCAGGACGGAAACAAGCTATAACGGGGGGTAGTTACAAAGATGCTTTTAACTGCTGTGCCAACATTGTAGCATAATTACAATATTTTTCAACAGCATCTCTACACACTCTTTTCTCAATATTTCTCTGATTATCTTTACCTACTATGATAAAAAAGGGAACTGAACCCCCTGTTAACCGATCACAAAATCACATTTCCTTCACAGCTTTAATACCGAGAAGCCCGAGTCCATGCCTGAGAACATTCCGGACCGCGCATACGAGAAGCACGCGGGTTCGTGATTGATCGGGATTCTTGGTGATGACCCTGTGATGATTGTAGAAGGTGTTGAAGCGAGAGGCGAGATCAAGAAGATATCGGGCAATAATTGATGGCTCGAATTCACGGGCTGCTCGTCTCACCACTTCCTCGAAATCGTTGAGCAGTGAAGCAATCCTGTATCCCTCATCTCCCATGACAAGCTTGCCCTTGATCTCCACAGCACCGTATCGTTCCTCGTATTTAGAAAGCAGGCTGCAGGCCCGTGCATGGGTGTACTGCAGATAGACACCCGTCTCGCCATTGAAGTTGATAATCTCGTCCCAGTCGAAATTGATGTCCCTGATCCGGGAGTTTTTGAGATCGTTGAAAATAATTGCACCGACGCCGACTGATTCCGCGATTCCTTCCGGGTCATGGAGATCGGGGTTCTTCTCCCTGATCGTCTCAAGGGCGAGTCCAACAGCTCTGTCGAGCACATCTTCGAGAAAAATGATATTGCCCTTTCGAGTTTTCATTGATCCGTCCGGGAATCGTATCTGCCCGAAGGGCACGTGGTGGCAGTGCCTCCACCAGGGGAGGTCCAGGGCTTTCAGAACATTGAACAACTGCTTGAAATGAAGCGTCTGGGGTGTACCGACCACATAGAGCGCAAGGTCGAAGTGAAAGGTGTCGTACCGGTAAAAAGCCGCAGCGAGGTCCCTCGTGAGATAGAGTGTGGCCCCGTCGCTCTTGCGCAGGAGTGCCGGAGGCATCTCATCAGTATCCAGGGGCACGATGAGTGCTCCATCACTGACAGTCGTCACACCGCTTTCTTCAATCCTCTCCAGGGTTTCATCAAGTCGGTCGCTGTAAAAGCTCTCGCCAGTGGAGTACTCGAAGCCGACACCCAGCCGATCATAGATACGCTTGAACTCAGCAAGGCTGATGTCTCTGAACTCCTTCCACAGCTCGATAGCCTCCTGGTCCCCGCTCTCAAGACGGCTGAACCAGAGTCGTGCCTCGTTCTCGAGGGACGTATCCTTCTCTGCCTCATCATGAAACTGGACATACAGCCGATACAGGTACTGTATCGGGTCCACTGAGTTCAAACCGTCCGGAGAACCCCAGTGCTTGAATGCGACGATGAGCTTTCCGAACTGTGTCCCCCAATCCCCGAGATGGTTTATACCGATTACTTTATATCCGAGAAACTCATATATCTTTTTCAGGGAATTACCAATAACGGTGGAGCGAAGGTGTCCGATTCCGAAAGGCTTAGCGATATTTGGAGAGGAAAAGTCAACAATAACGGTTTTTCCCTCCCCCTCCTGTAAAAGATATGCAAAATCCGTATTATGGAGTGACGAGAGTATCTGCAGCGTAATGGAGGGACGGTCTAGGAACAGGTTCAGGTAGGGACCCTTTGATTCCGCACGTGATAGTATGCTGTTGGCGGGGGGCTGCTCGTTCAGTCTGTCCTGAAGGTCACGGGCAATGTCAGCCGGGTTTTTCCTCAAATCACGGGCAAGGGTGAAGCAGGGAAAGGCAAAATCGCCCAACTCGGTATTCGGCGGGATTTCGAGGATGGACCGTATACGATCTCCCGGCAGGTCGATGATTTCACCGAGCTGCTCGCTGATAATACCTCTGATATCGACGCTCATTTACAGCTGCACATCCTGATTGCGGATGACCTTCGCCTCTCCCATTAGGTTGTCAATCAAATCGTTGAGGCGGTTGTTGTACTGCTGTTGAAGGAGTTTCATCTGTATGTCCTTGCGAGCGACGTCGATGTCCACCCCTGCATAGAGCTTCTTGTTCTGGTTGTAAATAGCCTCAATCTGCTCGTCAGGAATTTCCTGGAGCTTGGGCTCGATAACATCATTGAGATACACCTGCAGGACGGCACGTCGGGACACTGCCTCTATGAGTGCCTGCACGTCCTTGCGCTTAAGATATCCATTATCCACCGCTTTATTGTAAATGAGGTACTCATTGACAAGGTTTGTGAGAAATCGTTTCTTATTCGCTTCGTCTTTTGAATACCGCTCCTTGTCCTCATCCACGATCGGAAGGGAGTATACATGTACATTGAACTCCTGCTCAAATTCCTTGAGCGTAATGGTCTTTCCATCTATCTTTACCAGCCATGTTGATGGGTCCTGCTTGACCTGCGCAAAGGACCTAGGACCGCCCGCATTCCTCTGTATGGTGATGTAGGGTGCCAAACCGCCACATAGAATAATTATAATTATTATTCCAATGAGTACTCTCTTCATCTTTTCACCCTTCCTCTCTGTTGGAGTAAATCTAACGATATAATGTATCACGGACAACGAAATTTTCCACAATGGTCCTGCCCATGGAGATCAGAGATATTGAATGGCCTCGTCCATGCGGTTCAGCGATTCAACGCCTTCCGAAACAATTCTGTAGGTGTTCTCAAATCCGACCGTTCCACCTGGAAAAACGAATTTCGGCTCAAAGGCAATTGCCATTCCCTCCTCCAGAATATCTTCGAAGCGCTCGGAAATGACAGGAAACTCATCGAGTTCTAGACCGACACCATGACCGATAAAGCGAACCCCGCCCATGAACACATCGTCCATACCCTTCTCTTCAACGAACCCGGCAACCATTCTGAAGAGGTCGGGGATATAGGTGCCGGGTTTCACCCGGGAAATGAAAAGATCGTGACACATTCTTGAAAGGTCGTGTGCGCTGGTGTACACCGGATCAAGTTCTCCAAAGGCGTATATGCGGGTACAGTCAACAAGATATCCCTCATGCACAAATACAGAATCGATGAGAATGGGCTCACCAGCCCTGAGCTGCTTATTGCCCGCACCTGCGGGGAATGCGCGGCTCATACCCGTACCTCCTGCAGTTGGAGAATCGATTGCGGACAGTTTTGCTGCACTGTCGCCGCTCAGAATGTAGCGCGTTTCTGCCTCCATGTTGAACATGCGTGTACGGATGAGCAGTGAAGAATGATGATTCAGAAGAAGTTGCGCAAACCGCATATAGGCCTGATACTCACTCATACCGGGACGAAGCTCATCCCTCATACCCTCGAGAACATGGTCAAAACGACGCCCTGCCTCCTCCATGAGGGAGAGTTCATAGGGCGATTTCACTGCCCGCTGCCGTCGAATGAAACCCGCTATATCCACAATTTCGCCGTCGGGTAAAACCTCTTTCAGACCCAGGTAAAGCTTCGCGGGAAGGATGTCCATGTCTACGCCGACCTGTCCGCAGGACAGGTCGCGGTCATTCATGAAATCTACAATCTCCCGCAGGTTCCGAAATCCTACAACATGCTCAAGTGCCGATTCATCCCTAGCCCTAGAAAGAGTTCTCCTGATGAATAGAATCGGGTCATGGTTTACATGCACCATGAGAACACCGTCCTGCAGGGTCCCCGTGTAGTAGAAACGATCAACGTTGTGAAAGATGAGTGCGCAATCAATACCCGCTCGAATCAGATATTCCCGCAGACCCTCAACCCTTCGTGTGGATTCATCTTTCGGAAGGCTGATCATAATGAGTTTCCTGTGAACAATTAGAAATTTATTAATAAGTTAGCATGCTTAGTGATATACACAACGGTATATTTATGAATAAGAAACGAATGATTGAGCTGGTGTATTAGATGCAATTTCCAATGAAAAATTAAACACCAGCGACTAATCGAAGAGCTCCTTTAAAAAATCGTATTTTTCAGCATTATTTTTAAACACCCTGTATATATGCAGAATGTTGTGATCTCGGGGAGAGATGCTGAATATGCGCCTGTTCTCATTGACCTTCTGCAAAAGTCTAATAATATCGACCCTGCTTTTCTCGAAAACAAGCTGAAGCTCGTTCTCCTTCTCCCTGAGCAACTTTATGCCGGCGTTCCCGCAGAGCGTTCTGAGGCGTACTATGACAAGCAGTTCATGGAGCTCATCGGGTATGGCACCGAAACGGTCGTGCATCTCTTCACGCACTTCATCAAGCTCGGCATCACTTCGAAGCGCACTGAGTCTTTTGTACATTTCAACCCGCAGCCGCTCACTTTCAATATAGGTCTTCGGAATAAACCCCCTGTATCGAAGGTCCAGTACGGGCTCTATTTCCAGTTCCTGCTCGGTTCCACGGAGCTCACGTATAGCCTCGTCGAGCAGCTTCACATACATTTCAAACCCGACTGCAAGCATGTCTCCGTGCTGCTGCCTCCCCAGAATGTTCCCCGCACCCCTTATTTCGAGATCCTTGAGTGCTATGGAGTAGCCGGAACCGAGTTCAGTATGATCGTTGATGACAGCCAGCCGCTTCTGTGCCTGCTCGGTAATCACCATGCCCACCGGATGAAGCAGATATGCATATGCCTTTCTCTTGCTCCTTCCAACTCTCCCACGAAGCTGGTAGAGCTGAGACAGGCCAAATCGGTCGGCCCGCTCGATGATGATGGTGTTTACATTGGGGATATCCAGTCCGGATTCAATAATCGTGGTGGTTACAAGGACGTGAAACTCCTGATTGAAAAACCCCTGCATGATATCCTCCAACTCCCGTTCATCCATCTGCCCGTGGGCGACCTCCATGGATACACCGGGCAGCAGCCTGCGTAGGCTTTCGGCCTTTTCATCGATTGTCCGCACCCTGTTGTGCACGTAGTATACCTGACCGCCCCGCTCGACCTCTCGTCTGATCGCCTGGGTGACGATGTCTTCGTTGTACTCGAGCACGTATGTCTCAATGGGAATACGGTCTCTGGGCGGTGTCTCAATGATGCTCATGTCCCGTATGGTTGTCATGGACATATAAAGGGTACGCGGGATCGGTGTTGCAGTCATGGTTATGACGTCAACAAGTTTCCGAAGCTGTTTGAGCTTCTCCTTGTGATCGACACCGAATCGCTGTTCTTCGTCGATTATAACAAGACCAAGCTCCCTGAACTCTATATCCTTCTGTATCAGGCGGTGTGTTCCGATTACCACGTCAATGAGCCCCTCCTTCAGGTTTTTCACGATCTGCCGCTGCTCTGCATGAGTCCTGAAACGGGACAGCATTTCAACTGTTATTGGGTAGAGGGCGAACCGGTCGGTAAAGGTTCCCAGGTGCTGTTCTGCGAGAATGGTGGTGGGAACGAGTACGGCAACCTGTTTGCCATCCATGACGGCCTTGAAGGCTGCCCGTATGGCCACTTCGGTCTTACCGAATCCCACATCACCGCATACCAGCCGGTCCATGGGCTGGGAACTCTCCATGTCCCACTTAATCTCATCGATCGTGCGTATCTGATCCGGTGTCTCCTCGTACCTGAACCCCGACTCGAACTCATATTGCCAGTCTGTATCGGGAGAGAAAGCGTGGCCCTCCATACTCGCCCTCACGGAATAGAGTTCGATCAGCTCCCGTGCCATGTTCCTCACAGATCGCTTTACCTGATCCTTCACCTTCTTCCAGGTCCCGGCACCGATTCTGTCAATTCTCGGCCTTCGTCCTTCATGGCCGATATAACGATGCAGCAGGTTGATCTGATCGACCGGTATATATATCTCATCGCCGTCACGGTATTCAATTTTGAGGAAGTCTTTTTCAGCTCCACCCGTGTGCAGTTTTTCAATACCCCGAAAGATCCCGATGCCATGTTCGATATGAACGATGTATTCTCCCTCCTGTATATCGATTATGCCCTCAAGGGGACGGGTCTGTACCTCGAGAAAACGGGAGGCATATCTCCTCTTCCTGTTGAAGATCTCCCTGTCGAGTATGATTGCCAGATGCTGTTTATGGGAGATAAATCCTTCATACAGATCGCAGGTCATGACCGAGAGTGCGTCATCGGTCTGCAGAAGGTCCTTGAGCAACTCACGAAGACGGTTTGTCTGTCCCTCGTAACTCGCACCCACGATAACCTGGTATCCTTTCTGTAAAAGCCTCTCCAGATCTTCCCTGAATGACTTGATCTGCCCTCGATACCCCCGTCTCTCCTCAATGGCAAAGTCAACTGCCTCTTCTTCGGAATCGGGCAGCGCGGACAGTACTCCGTAGCCATCCATCCCTTCGATCAGTGAATTGAGGTCCGCAGCGATACAATCCGGTGGCAGCACATATCTCTTCCCCAACTGTTCGCCGTAGATACGTTCCGCCTCTGCTCGAAAAAACTCTGCTACATCTCTGCAGCCTGCGAGTGAATCAAAGAAAACATGGTATCCGTCCCCTGCATAGTCCAGCACGGTGTCAGGAGACTCGTACAGGAGGGAAAGGTAGTTTTCAACGCCCTTTACGAATCCCCGTTCCACGATGCTATCGACCACCCACGCATTTTCCCTGTTCCTTTTCTCCGAAATTCGAGCGCGGGCTGATGCTGTGACAAAAACCTCCCGACCGGGAATAAGTGTGCACTCATCCAATGTGTGCAGGGACCGTTGGGTCGCGGGCGAGAATACACGTATCGACTCCACCGCATCATCGAAGAACTCAATCCTATATGGATGCTCTTCTCCTGAAACAAATATGTCGACGATGCCCCCCCGCACCGCAAAGCTGCCCTGCACACTCACCCGGTCTTCACGCTCGTATCCGAGTAGCAGCAACTGCTCCTGCAGCAATCCGGGATCAATGGTCATACCGATATGCAGGTGCACCCTTTGATTGAAAAATTCTTCCCTCGGTATATAGATATCGCTGAAGGTCCTTACAGGAAGAATGAATACACCCTTCTCTGCACGCCCAAGCGCATCGAGTGCCACGATCCTCTTTGACGTGAGTTCCCTATAGGGCTCACTCAAATCGTAAGGCAGTGTTTCCCTTGATGGAAAGAGGTACAGCTGCTCAAAGGGCAGGAAATAGCCGAGGTCACCATAGAGGTTGGAGGCGCTCCTGTTGTTGGCCGTGACGAGAATGAGACCTCTGTCCACATGGTTGAACAGGGCCGCCGTAAAGAGAGCCTTGCTCGACCCGTTCAACCCGGTGAAGACCTTCCGTTCTTCCCGAAAAGAACGGGCAATGTCCGCCATGCGATAGGTTTTATCAAATTGTTTCAGTATGTCTGCAAACTGCTGATTCATTAGTTGCAAATGTAATGAACTTTTACTCGTGGGGAAAATGTTTCCTTTTAGGTGAGCAGAATGAAGTGTGTCAGGGTGTACCTATTTACCCTTCTTGATGGCTTCATTGTAGATATCGAATATCTGCCAGGATTTTCTTATAAAGCCAGGTTCGAGCTCGACTATGTTAAGCCCCCTGTCCCTGATCTCACGAATAATGTTTTCGGCCTTCACTTCTACTTTTACAAGAACCTTGTTTTCGGAATAGGAATCAACGAGGTCAAATCTGTGGTCTTTCTTCAATGCCCGGATAATGGCGATGAGGTCCTGCAGGGTCTTAATATTCCTCTCTGTGTTATCGTAGAGGTTCTGAGCTGTTCCGAATCTTTCCGCATTGATCCCGGTATCACGAAACTTCTGGGCTGTAATCTTGTAATTGTAGTTCAGGCTGCTGCGAATGTCCTCCACCATCGATACCCATCTCCTCATCACTCATATCAATCTTCTCGCTTTACTCTTAACCTCTATGTCGATTCCTTACAGAAAACTTATTATATTCAAAAGTTACATATTATGCAAGAAGTATTCAAATCATTTGTCGAAGATATGAATAGAAAAGATGTTTTTCACTACAGTTTCGTAATTGGGACAGACCTGTGGTTAAGACAACCGGTAAAAAGAACAGGAAACCGCTCATCGCGCTTGTACTCTTTTCAATCGCTGCAGCTGTCCTTCTCACAAGGCCCGGACTTCTGCGTGACCGTGAAGAGCATCCACGCACCGAGGAGCAAACTCCCTCAACGGCCCCCTCCCCTGTACAACCCAAACCGAAGCCCACACCTCCTCCTTTAAAACCGTCCGTACCCCCTGAAAAGGCCCTGGCAAAATTGGCCGTGATAATCGATGATGTGGGGTACCCCTCCATCACTATCGATGGGTACCGAAGGTTTAAGGGAAAACTGACTTTTTCCGTTCTCCCCTTTCAGCCTGAGTCTGTCAACTATGCACAGATTCTGTACCGTGCGGGATTTGAGATCATGGTACACATTCCCATGGAACCAGAAGACTATCCTGAAAAGGAACCGGGAGAGGGAGCGCTCTTCGTACATGACAGCAGGGACGAAGTGGAGCGGAAACTTCAAAAAATGATACAGGACATCCCTCATGCCACTGGCGCTAACAACCACATGGGATCACTGGCAACGCAGCACCCTGAACTCATGACCTATACCCTCTCCTTTCTCAATGCAGAAGGACTCTATTTTGTTGACAGCCGCACCTCACCCCACTCCACTGCCTTCGAACTCTCCCGTCAGCTACAGATGGAGTCAGGAATTCGAGACATATTTCTGGACAACCATGATGACTTTGCATATATACAAAAGCAATTTGAAGAGCTGAAAGCGATTGCGCAAGAGAGAGGAACAGCAATTGGCATCGGTCACATGCAGAATAAAAACCTGCTCAAAGTTCTTAACCATCACATGGCAACCCTTCATGAGGAGGGATTTGAACTGGTCTTTGCATCAGAAGCGCTTCGAAATTGAATTTGACAGTCCACCGCTCCATTGGGTACCTTTAGCCCGCGTACGTGGGAGGCCTTCCCGTGTCCGTTTTACAGGGTAAACCCGGAAGGGGAGCGAACCCGTTCTTGAAGATACTCGGTATAGAAACATCCTGTGATGAAACCTCCGCATCCATTGTTGAAGACGGAATCCGCATACTGAGCAATATCGTTGCGACACAGTACGAGTTTCATCGGGAATACGCAGGAGTTGTTCCTGAAATCGCATCGAGACGGCATCATGAGGTCATCAACTATGTCATTGAAGAGACCTTCAGCCAGGCCGGTATGTCCTTTTCAGAAGTAGATGCGATCGCTGTCACTGCATACCCCGGGCTCATTGGATCGCTTCTCATCGGAGTTTTGGTTGCCAAGACCATGAGCTTAACCCTCGGGGTCCCGCTCATCGGGATCGATCATATTGAGGCCCATCTCTACTCGGTGCACTTCAACAATCGTGTCGAATATCCCCTTCTTGGGATCATCGTATCGGGTGGACATACGCTGGCCGTTCTCTCAAAGGAAATCGGCCACTATGAGATTCTGGGCAGTACTCTCGATGATGCCGTCGGTGAAGCCTTCGATAAGGTGTCGAAGCACCTGAATCTGGGGTATCCGGGTGGGCCCGCCATTGAGAAAGCGGCACAGGAAGGGAGCGAGGAGGCATACCAGTTCCCAAGGGCACTTCTTGACAGACGCGAAGACCGATACAACTTCAGCTACAGTGGATTGAAGAATGCGGTGATCAATCAGCGGAAGCGCTTCCTGCGCGATGGATATGAGGAAACGGTTGGGAATATTGCGGCCTCCTTTCAGGCGGCGGCAACCGATGTGCTCATCACCAAAGCCCGATGGATAAGCAAAGACCTGAACATAGACAGAGTGGCACTCGCGGGTGGTGTTTCCAACAACACACGCCTGCGCAAACTGTTTACCGATGACCCCTCTCTCGTGACCTATATACCGGAACGGTCACTCACACAGGACAACGGGGCAATGATTGCAGGCCTGGCCTATCATCAGTACAGGCAGGGGCATATCAGCAGCCTCGATTTGGAGCCCCGTTCGAAAATCGGGGGTATTGTCAAGGGGAAGAGGAAGAGACATGGGAACTGAACAGCGGGACATACGGATACAAAAACTCAAGGAACTGCGTGCTCAGGGTATTATCCCCTACCGGGACCGGTTTGAGAAAACACATAATCTTCACGATGCTTCGAAACTCGATCCCGGTACCACAGATGTAAAAATTGCTGGAAGGCTTATAACTGTCAGGATTTTTGGCAGATTGATCTTTGCAACCCTCAGGGATGGAAGCGGCGATATGCAGATTGCCCTTCAGGAGAAGGTGCTTGGAAAGGAGAGGTTTACATTCTTCAAGAAGTACATCGACATCGGCGACTTTATCGGTACTGAGGGAAGCATATTCAGGACAAAGAAAGGCGAGATCACCCTGGACACCCATCACCTATCCCTCCTTTCAAAAACAATCAGGCCCATGCCGGAAAAGTGGCACGGCGTGTCGGATCGCGAAATACTCTACCGCCAGCGCTACCTTGACCTCGTTATGAATGAGGGGACCATGGACCGTTTTCTCAAGAGGACGAGAGTCATCAGGGTCATTCGGGATTTTCTGGACGGGGAGGATTTCATCGAGGTGGAAACACCGGTGCTTCAGACGAAACCCTCCGGGGCAATCGCAACGCCCTTCGTCACCCATCATAACGCCCTCGACATGGCCCTGTACCTCCGCATTGCGCCTGAAACCTATCTCAAGCGCTGTATTGCCGGCGGATTCGAACGGGTATACGAGTTTGCACGAAGCTTCAGGAATGAAGGCATGGACCCCTCCCACTTACAAGACTTCACCATGCTCGAATATTACGTGGCCTACTGGAATTATGAGGACAACATGCGGTTCACAGAGCGGATGATCAAACATGTCCTCGAGGAGGTGGAAGGATCGCTCCACCTCGAGTATGGGGAAAGGACAATCGATTTCGACAACGAGTGGCCCCGAATTTCAATAGGCGACCTCATACAAAGAGACACGGGAATCGATATTTCATCGTACAAGGATGAAAAGGAACTTCGTTCCGAAATAGAGAGGCGGGGGATCGAGATACAGGAGATGCAAAAGATGGGATTCGGAACGCTCATCGACAACCTGTACAAGAAGGTGTCGCGTCCCAAAATCGTTAACCCTCTCTTTATCATACATTATCCCATTGAGCTTTCACCCCTCGCACGGCGTAACGATGAGAACCCGAACATAACTGACCGCTTTCAACTCGTGATAAACGGTTGGGAAATCGTGAATGCCTACAGCGAACTCATCGATCCAATCGACCAGCGTGAGCGGCTTGAATCACAGATGAGACTCCACAACCGTGGAGATTCGGAGGCGATGGTCATGGATGAGGATTTTCTCATGGCCATGGAACATGGTATGCCGCCGATCTCCGGCTGGGGTATGGGCATTGACCGTCTTATCTGTCTCCTGACTGGTCAGGAGAACCTGCGCGATGTTATTCTATTTCCCCTCATGAAACCCCGGGAGGACCTGGAGGAATCGGACCACACTGGAGTATAGGGGGGTTTACTTTCCCACCCGGGCATGGTACATTGTTATAAACCTGCTGTGTACGTGATGCGGGCTCTCTATATTTGAGCCAATAAATCAAAGAGACGGGATGTCGAAATTTAACTGTGAATTGCACTCGCCCATCGAGGTTCTAGAGTTCATGAAGCAGGTGTGAGACAACCCACGTGACATTCAAGTCTCAAATAGACTCCCGACACACGGCACAAGCGGGTTTTTTATTATTCAATTACTGCCTGTAATATATCGAGTACTGGGGTCCCTTTGGATCGATGTTTTCGGTTCCCGATTGCACCTCGAGCATCGACCCATCCGCGCTTATCCTGAACAGCGTGTCCCAGGACATACTTTCGGCCAGAGTAACCACACTCCTGCCCACGGTCCTTCCCTGGGAATCTTCCTTCATCTCCTTCACGTCAACTGTTCCTTCGTATGTATTTCCCGAGCCATCACTGTTGTCATAGGAGATATACACGATGGTACCGTCGGCCTTTTGGGTATACACCACCTTTGCGGAGCGGCCTTCGCCATTGTAGTCCTCATTTATCCATGTGCCGACAAGCCCTTCTCCAACAGAGGCAGTCGCCACTTCCACTGTCTGGGTTTCTTCAGTTTCCTCAGCGCTTTCCGTGGGTTCAGACGCAGCTTCCCTCTCAGGCTCTCTGATGAGCGCGTCCATCACCGATTCAGAAGAGCAGCCTCCAATTAAAACAGCCACAAACAGTAAACCAACCAGTGCAAGCAGGCATTTTTTCATACTCTCTCCTTTCACTTCCCTTGTAAGTGTGTAGATTTCGTTGAAACGAATCAAAATTATACATACAAACCATTATTTCAGCAACAGCAAAATTGATAATAATTGCTGTGTCTTTATTCGTAAAAGGAATGGTTGGTCCCGAAATACACGGACCACCGTGCGCATAGAAAACCAGCCGTTACAGGATATGTTCCAGGAAGCGTTTCGTCCGCTCCTCGTCGGGGTTATTGAACAGTTTGTCGGGTGTCCCGATCTCCACGATCTCACCCTCGTCCATGAATACCACTCGGGTGGCCGCAGCCTTGGCGAAACCCATCTCATGGGAGACCACGAGCATGGTCATTCCCTCCTCCTCGGTCAGGGCGAGCATGGCATCAAGCACTTCCTTGATCATCTCGGGGTCGAGGGCCGAGGTGGGCTCGTCGAACATCATGACATGGGGTTCCATGGCGAGGGCGCGTGCAATCGCCACCCTCTGCTGCTGCCCTCCCGAGAGCTGGGCCGGATAGGAGTGCTCCTTGTCCTCGAGCCCGACACGCTTGAGGAGTTTGCGTGCACGTTCATGGGCCTCTGCCTTTGACAGCCCCTTCACCACGATCGGTGGAAGCGCAATATTGCCGAGCGCATCGAGATGGGGAAAGAGGTTAAAACTCTGAAAGACCATTCCCACCTCCTCCCGCACCTTTCTGATATCAGTCTTGGAATCGGAAACACAAATATCGTCGATCCAGATGTCGCCGCCGGTGAGGTTCTCGAGGCGATTGATGCACCTGAGTAGCGTGGATTTTCCGCTTCCGGAAGGTCCGATAACGAGAACGACCTCGCCCCGGTTGACGCTCATCGAAACGTCTTTCAGTGCATAGAGAGTGGAGCGGCGTATTTTGCTTCGACCCCTGCGTCCACGGGTACGGGGCAGTGGAACAGGTTCGAGTGTACTGCGGCCCGGTATATCAGCGTGGCCACGGGGTACAGCTATTTCCTCCGGCTCGGATTGCTCCCGTTCATACACGTTGAACACCTTTGTCGCTCGCTCTATCCGTATCTTTAAATTATCTGACATTTCGGTTCAACCGAGCCTCCATCAATCCCACCAGCCACGAAAAGAGAAGCGTAAGAATGAGGTATACGAGTGCCACGATGGTCAGCGTCTCGAAATACTGGAAGGTATGGGCGGCAAACTCCCTGCCCCTCCGGAGCAGGTCAGATACCGCCAGTATGGAGACGAGCGATGAATCCTTGAGCAGGGCTATGAACTCGTTTCCGATGGGCGGAAGAATAATCTTGACCGTCTGGGGCAATATGATATGCTGCATGGCCTGTCTTCTCGACAGGCCAAGCGCAAGGGCAGCCTCCATCTGGCCCGGTGGTACCGCTTGAATACCGGCACGTATGATTTCTGCCATATATGCCCCATAGCAGACAGCCATGGCAATGATGGCAGAGGCTATATCGGGAATCCTGACCAGTCTGCCCAGGGCGTAGTAGATGTAAAAAATCTGGACGAGCAGCGGTATGCCCCGAACAACCTCGACATAGACCGTCGCAATCTTGTTGATGATTCTGATACGCGATATCCTACCGAGCCCGCCGATGAGGCCAATTACGAGGGCGAGAAGTATGGCGAACACGGTTACCTGGAAGGTCCTGAGCACGCCATCGGGAAGAAAGAGAAGGATACGGGCGTAGGGATCGGGGGAGTAGATGACGAGGAAGATGATGAGCCCGATAGCACCGAAGAAGGAGATCTTCCACGCGGAGAAGATTTCCTTTTCCCCTTTGTGGGGAATCAGGGTGCTGTCGGATGTGCTGATTTTCTCCCTTGCCATAGCATACCCGTTTTGGGCAGGATACGAGAAAAGGGCTGCAGGCAAAGCACAATGCTCACACCCGCAGCCCCATCTATTATCTCAGCCACTTCTTTTCTATGTTCTCGTATTGGGCGGTACCGAGGACCTTGTCGAGGCCGGCATTGACCGCATCGAGCACCTCGGTGTTACCCTTCTGTATACAGACACCGTAGTACTCCTCGGTGAAGGGGTCACCCACGATCTTCAGCTTTCCCTTGTAGGATTCACTCTGCAGCGCGAAATCTGCAGCAACAGGGGTATCGGCGACCACTCCGTCGATCCTGCCGTTTACGAGATCCTCGAAGGCGAGGCCGATCTCATCGTAGGTCTTGATACCCACACCTTCAACTTTCTCAATCTCAAAGGAACCAGTGGTACCGATCTGCGCCGCAACAGTCATTCCTTCCATATCGGCAAGCACTGACACTCCCTTCAAGGAGCTTTGTACAACAAGAATCTGACCTGCATTGATATAGGCTTTTGAGAAATCCATCTCCTTCTTCCTCTCATCGGTGATGGTCACCGAAGAGATGATGGCATCATACTTTCCTGCTGCGAGACCGGCGAATATGCCGTCCCATGCCGTGTTCTTGAACTCCACCGTAAAACCGCCGGCATCAGCAACCGCATTCATCAGGTCGATGTCGAATCCGATGATTTCCTTGGAATTCTCATCCACATATTCCATGGGCGGCCATGTCGCATCGGTTGCAACGACGAGATGCAGCCCCCCATCCGTATCTCCACCTTTTGAGCCTGCGAAGGCGAGACCAGCTACGACAACAAGACATAGAATACACAGAAGTATTTTCTTCATCTTTGAATCCCCTTTCGTTTAAAAAATAATGTATTAGAGTATATGTATTTCACCATTCTGTCAAGGCATTACGGCTGAGAGGTTACACCTGTGCCTTCCTGACACGCTCGGCAAGTAGGATGAG
This sequence comes from uncultured bacterium, assembly GCA_965603595.1. Classification (GTDB taxonomy): domain Bacteria; phylum Spirochaetota; class B62-G9; order B62-G9; family DRHN01; genus JAGLSF01. The sequence continues at coordinate 12,896 of CBFDDP010000023.1, read as the reverse complement.
ATTTCTCAATTCCTCCACATTTCTCGCCTTGAGCCAGGAATTCATGAAATCGGTGTCCTGTACTATCTGCGCTATGGCCATGAGCGCAAGGAGGTGAAAATTCCGCTCATCCTGGCTGCCGGCCAGGGCAAAGACCACGTGTACAGGACCGGATTCTTTATGAAAATCAATGCCTTCCCGTGCCCGTATGACCGCTATGTCGAAGCGATTCGTACCCTCCACGATGATGTGGGGTATGGCAAGCCCCTCGTGAATGACGGTGGTTGATTCCTCCTCCCGTCTCATGAGGAGTTCATGGATCTTCTGCGCAGGCATGTCAAACCGATCGGCAAACACGCCGGCTATCGTATGGAAGAGTTCGATATAGTCGATGCCTCCCTCCACATCGAGAATCTCGGCCCCCTTGATGATGTGATCGAAGCGGTCTTCAATTATCTCATCACGTTCGATCAGAATTTCCTTGAGCTCACGCGTGAGGGAATCGGACCTGATTTCTTTTGAGGTCGCCTTCTCCACGACGCTGATGAGGTCGGACTCACGTCGGTTGCGGCGTTTCGAGTAGAGAAAGTACCAAAAAACAGTACCCAGGCCGAAACCGACGGTTATGAGAAGTGGTATACGCCCCATCTGCAGGATGAGTGCAGTGTAGGACGCTATCCCGGCAATCTGTATATAAGGATAGAGGGGCGAGCGAAACTTCGGTTTATAGGAGACGATCCTGCTCTGCCTCATGATAATGACCGAGACATTGACGAATGTGAAGAGCAGGAGCATCATGGTAGATGCAACCTTGACCAGGGTTTCAAGATCGAGAAAGATGATGACGAGCAGCATGAACAGGGCGGTAAACAGAATGGAGATAACAGGGGTTTTCAGCCGCATGTTGACACGCGAGAAGAAGGCGGGCATCAGGTTGTCCTTCGCCATGGCCAGGGGCACTCTCGATGCCGCGAGCAATCCGGCATTCGCCGTTGTGACGAAGGCGAATGCTGCAGCAGCCAGGAGCAGACCTGCCCCCGCGTTTCCGGCGAATCTCGATGCGCCGAGCGAGATCGGGGCTGCGGCATGAACAATCTCCTCCCCTGTAAGTAATCCGACGGTAACGAACACGGTGAGCACGTAGAGCAGCGAAACGGCGATGTAGGCACTGAGCATGCCGCGCGGTATGGTTTTTCCGGGGTTCTTCACCTCTTCTGCCATCGATGCAACCTTGGTCAGACCGCCGTAGGATATGAACACCATTCCGGTCACGGTGAAAACTGCTTTCCATCCTCCTGTCCTGAAGGGCACGTAGCGGTGCACATCGATGTGGTTGAGTCCCCCGAAGATGTAGAACAGTATGAGTGCTATAAGCAGACCTACGGTTACGACCTGCACCGTACCGCTCTCCCGCACACTGAACAGGTTCAGGAGCGTCAGCACGAGGGTGAACCCGACCGCGATGAGCCTGCCGCCCGGCAAAACACCGATGTAGGGATGCAAAACGATACCGAGGCCTGCAAGCGCAAAAGCACTTTTCAGACTTATGGAGAACCAGCTCGCAAATCCGGCGAAGGTACCGAACAGAGGCCCCATGCTGCGGTGCACGAAGAAATAGGTGCCGCCGGATTTAGGCATGGCAGTGGCGAGCTCCGTCTTGGAAAGCACGGCAGGAATCATGAGAAAGCTTGAAAAGATATAGGAAAGGATAATGGAAGGCCCCGCCACCGCGAAGACAACGGAGGGAAGCACGAAGAGGCCCGAGCTGATCATGGCACCCGCGGCCATGGAGAATATCTCTTTCGTCCCGAGAACCTTCTTTAAAGATGTGGCTGAACGGACCATATACATCCCTCTACCGAAAGGTCGGCAGTTCCATGCACTAGGGCGAATTACTCATAGTAATCCCTCTCACCGAGCAGGACTTTGAGCTGTTTTATGGTCTCCACGATCTTAACGCGGTCCAGGTCCTGGAAACGTTTCGGAACCATCGCCCTGCTCGTACACTCGAGCACAGCTACCAGGTTCTGCAGTTCTATTTCATGGGGATAGCTGGGGGGCACAAAGTCCTTGATTGTTTCCTCGAGGTCCTGGGCAGTGACGATGACATGTCCCGCCATAGCTGCCGTAAACTTTGCCCGTATAAGTACCGATTCCAGATCAGCTCCTGAGAAATCGAAATGGTATTTATTGAACAGTTCGATGATATCCAGTTTCTGCACCTTGAGTTTCAGCTTCCTTACGAGTGTCTCGAAGAGGTCCTGCTTCTCCTCAATAGTTTCAGGATAGAAGAGGGAAAGATGCTCCTCAGCTCTGCCCTGGCGCTTCAGGTCAATGGGCAGCAGGTCGGGTCTACAGGTAATGAGAAACCAGATGATCTTTCCCCGGTACTCCGTGTTTCCCATAAAGGAAGATATCTGCGCGAAAATACGGTTCGAGGTCCCCGAGTCACCTTCCTGATGCCGATGCCCAAGAAAGGCATCAGCCTCGTCAATCATGACACCCACCGGTGCCATGGCTTTCAGTATGTTCAGTATCTTCTCTAAATTTGACTCGGTGACACCCTGCCACTTGCTCCTGAAGTTCTGAAAACGCACGATAGGTATGCCAATTTCACCGGCAAAGGCGGTCACCATATAGGTCTTCCCGGTCCCGACCGGTCCGGACATGAGAAATCCCATGGGAAGCACGTCGAGTCGCCCCTGCTTGATGGCGCGGGTGGCACTCTTGAAGCGTTTCTTCACAAAATCGTGACCGGATACCATGGAAAGGTCAAACTCAGACTCGATAAACTCCAGGAGGCCCACAGCCTCGCTCTCAATGATTTCCTTCTTCATTCGTCGAAGGTAGTCGAGGGTGATCTGCCTGTTCTCCTGATAAGATTCAGCCGCCAGCTGTCGTATGTTGACCAGGTTGAGGCCTCCGGTTACCCGCGCAACCCGGCCGGGCGTGAGACGCGGTTCAATCAGGAGCGCACCCTCCTTCTGCAGGTACTCGAGAAAACTCGCCCGTACCGGATCATTGGGCATGGGGATTGACACCTTGACCGAACTCGGTGAACGGACGATCTTCATACTCAGGTCAGCGAGGTTTTCCGTGAGCAAAATGATCGAAATATCGTTTTCCACGAACAGCGGGTCTGTTGCCCATCGGTTCAGAGTCACCAGGCAGTACCGGTCCTCATCGGTGTAGCTCGAGAAGCTGGTGTTCGGTATGATCGCCTCGGCATAATCGATGAGCAGTACGATCCGGTACTTCTGCCGCATATTAGCGTAGAAGTACTTTTCCAAATTCTTCAAGGCGGGTATGGGACCGGAGGCAAGAAATTCATCGGAGGGCTTGTTCCCCTCGGTCCTGCGCATCTCGGTCAGGAAGTCCTGGCGCATATCAGGCCGGGCAAAACTGATGCCCGAGGATCGATCATAGAATATGATGACATCGCGGTTCCCGAAGAGCACCTCAGATATGTAGTTCTGAATTTTTACAAAAATAAATTCGTCTTCATTCGTCTTGTGGGGTAAAAAGTCGCGGATATTTCCATACACAATAAAAAGGTTTGCAGTATTGGAACAGTACTTGTATGAGAGTTCCTGTGCCCAGTCGGGAAGGATTCGAATGAAGGGAAGATTCGTGAGTATACGCTGTTCTGCCACTCCCCCTCCCCTAGAATGGTTTCTGTACTATTTCAGTATACGATACTACAGCGTACCTTGGCAACTGAAAGAACACCCTCCTTCGCCTCTGGGAAGGAGGGTGTTGTGTGCATGCAAAAGTCCTTGTGAAGGAAACTGGAAGGAGCCCCTGCCGGTTTGAAACTGTTATTTTTTCTTTTTGAAAATGCCGCCGATCTCACCGATACGATCGATCACCGGCCTGGAGGCATCGATATTCTCATTTTGAATCGCCAGGAAGATCTCTTTTCTGTGCACCTTGATACTTTTGGGTGCTGATATACCAAGTTTGACCTGGTCACCCTTGACTTCAACGACCGAGACCTCAACGTCATCCCCGATCATGATGCTCTCGTTGGGTTTCCGAGTCAAAACCAACATTATGCGGTCTCCACGAGATCTTCTTTCCTGCCCTTCATCTCCTCCACAATATAATGCTTCACCGTATATTCGTCATTCTCTGAAATTGCCTGCCTGGCCTTTCGCGTTTTACGGTTGATGATGAGGGGTCCCATGAGGTTCGCAGAGATTTTTTCCGGGTCTTCGGGTACGGTGACGATAGCAAAATCGATCACTTCACCCTTTTGTGCATCAATGGCTCTGTAATCGTCGTCCGTGAGACTCAAGGTGTAGTTGTTCTTGAATACTCTGGGATCGATGAGCACAAAGGCAAGCTCAGGATGTTCAGCGGATTGCAGCCAGTAGAAGGGGCCTTCCTTTGAATCGAGCAGGAAGTACTGCTTGACCTCTTCAAATCCGAAGAGACCGTCAGGAAAGTGGATTTTCTGTTTCTCATTGACCTCAATCTCACCATAGGGCTTGGTTTTGATCTTCATGTGCGCTACTCCTTACCTTAAAAAGTCTAGTAGTGTTGGCTGAATGACACGTGCAGTTACTCCAAGTGCAGATTTATGGACAAGTTCAAGCATCCTCAATCTGGTTATGGCCTCAGCGATGTCCACATCCTCGTTTTTCGAGAGAATATCCTCCATATTGGTGCGGTCCTGAATGATACGTGCCTTGACCATGTCAAGGCGGTTTGACCGCGCACCAAGCTCGGTCCTGTACTTAAGAACGTTTTCAAGCGCAAGATCCATACCGCCCAGAGACCGGGAACCCACATCCTCAACATCGTTCATATAGAGGGAATCCCTTATACGCATCACCATGTCGAAAATGGTCCCCCCGAAGGTTCTGGCAGTGGGAGAAAGATTCCTTGGGGGCATTGCTCCTGAAAGGACACCGATATCCTGCATGACACGGCTGCCCTCGATGTCCTCCACCCAGATGGCCACTGCGGATGATGTCTCGAGGATGATTCCTCCGTTCATGCGGTTGACCGATGCCCGCACGGGCACAGGTGCATTATTGATACGGTTCACAATCATCTCAATATTATCGCCGGCTTTGAAATCGATGGGGACGCCGTTGATCCTCACCCTGGAATCGGCCGGGACCACATAGTGTGTGGCATCAACTGATGAGAACAGGGAGGAGTTCTCTGCCCAGAACACCTCATTCCCGGGCACGTTGATGGCAACGATGTTACCGCGGCTTATTTCTCTGTTCTGCGGTCCCATGTCGCCAAGATACTCAACCTTCTGTATGATTTCCTTGCCTGCATATTTTGAATAGGTTCTGCTCGCCAGAAAGGGGTTTTCCAGAGTGTCATTCCCGCCGAAGATCGACCTCCCCTTGAACTGTGTATTGGCTATGAGCACGAGTTCGTTCAGAAGCTCATCGATCTCTGTGGCTATCTTTGCCCTGTCGTCTTTTGTATAGATACCATTTGCCCCCTGTATACCGAGCTCCCGGATCCTCTGTAGTATATCGCCTGCGTTCGCCAGTGCAGACTCTGCGAAATTGATTCTGGCCTTACCGTCATCCACATTCTTCTCGAACTGTCCGAGTTCGAAGAGTATCCGGTCATAGGTCATGGAGTGGCTGACTCCGATTGGGTTCTCGCGGGGCATTCGATGCTGCAGTCCCGTGGCAAGACTATTCTGGAGCTCCAGCATACGCCCCGTATTTCTCTTCGATATGTTGATGAGATTGTCGCCCATCATATTTGACGAAACTCTGAGCATGGTTTATTTCCTCCGCATCACATCATACGGTTGATGAGAAGGTCCAGCATCTCATCAACTTTCGTGATAAATCGTGCCGCGGCCGCATAGCCGTGCTGATACTTGACCAGGTTTACCAATTCCTCATCAATATTCACACCTGAGATGGATTTCCTGAGATTTACAAGGTTTTCCACGATGAGGTCACGGTTCAGGTTCTCGTTCTGCGCACTTTCACCTCTGAGGCCGGTACCTGCGATGAGTGCAGCATAATATTCGTTCATTGTTTCACTGCCACCGATCATGACCTTCTCGAATCGAAGACCTGCAATACCAAGTGCATTATCGCCATTGCCGGCCCCCATGGAGAGGTTGGGGATACCGTCACCGTCGGTGTCGGTTCCTGTGGCCGCAGCAATGGATTCCACTTCTTCTGCGATATGCTCGTCGAGCCGTATCCACGAAGCGGGGTGACCCCCGGGGGCTACCATGAAATCCTCTGATACAGCTTCTGCCATATTGACCTGACCCCTATCGAATGCGCCGGCTTCACCCCGTTCACGGAGAATGCCGGAATACTGTACCAGGAAATCACCCGAGTCCTCGAGGTGGCTGATCGCAAGAACGGGCGCATCTGACTTCACCATCAGGGTACCCTCATCGCTTATATACATCTTGATATCACTGCCGGCATTGTTCACCTTTGTAAGAATATCCGTAACCCGGTCTGTATCCGCATATTCCACCATAATGCCGTCATTCAGCGTAATAGCGCCCTGAAGGCCAACCACCTCATCCAGATTGAGCGCATGGGTTCCGGTAATTCTGAAGAGAGCCGTTCCATCAACAAATCCATCCCTGTTGAAATCATAGTCACCGAGCGGGTTGGGAGATATGGGGTTCTCCATGAAAAAGTTCAGCCCCGTTCGCAGGTTCAGGCCGAAGCCCCTGCGATGTATCGTATTGACCAGGTCGGTCAGGTTTGCTGCAAAACGGTCAAGGGAATCAATCTGATACTTGAGCTCCACATCACGTGCGTCCAGATGTGCCTTCAGTTCACCTGAGCGAAGCTTCAGAAGTGTGCCATCGACTTCCCACCGGACATCCGAGTAGCCCTCGTTCGCAGGATTTCGGTCGAGCATGAGCTGTTCGAAATGTTTTCCCTGCACAAGATGCTTCCCCCCTATAAAGACCATAAACTCGTCCTGATCGCTTCTCCCGATATGTATGTCAACATAGCCGGAAAGTCGCTCAACAAGCAGGTCGCGTTTGTCCCAGAGGTCGTTGGGATTGTCGCCGGTCGCCTCGGAACGGAGTATCTGTTCGTTCAGTTTGGCAATCTGTTTTGCAATTTCGTTTATCTCCTTGACCCTCATCTGAACAGCCTGTTCGATATTATTCCTGAGTGACTTGAGTGCCTGGAAATTGTAATTGATATGACGCGCAAGTGCAGCGCCGTACTCACGCACCGCTTCACGGGAACCAATCTCCTCGGGGTTGTTTGCCAGGTCCTGCCACGAGGCCCAGAACCTGTCGAGTGTGTTCATGATGCTCTTGTCGGTTGGTTCGTTATGAATAAGCTCGACCTGATATATCCAGTCACTCATGCTTTTCCAGTAGGAGAGTCCATTCTTCTCGCTGAGTATCCTGTCCTCGAGCAGCATGTCCCGCGCCCGAAGTATCTTTTCAACCTGTACACCCTGGCCGATCTGGCCAGGTGCGTTTTCACGTGTCAGGCCGGGTATGTAGAGGGGGTCAAAGATTTCAAGCGTTACCTTTTGTCTGGAGTACCCCTCGGTTTGCGCATTGGAGACATTGTGACCCGTCACCTGTATGGCGGCTTGATGAGTGATGAGGCCTTTCTTGCCCATCTCTATACCGGAGAATGTGGATAACATGCTCTTCCCCTTTTTACGCCTTCACGTCAAAGACGAGAGAGGGATGCTCCCTCCCCTCGGCCCTTTCCTCCCCGTCACCGCTGTATGTCCTGCCCTTCGAGCCGGCTCCGGAGAGGAGCGCGAGTGTGAAATCGACGACCTCGAGGCTGCTCACAATCAGCTGTTCGCTTCTGCTGTTGAGGTTCTTGAGCTCCAGCATTGTGGAACGGAGTGTTTCACCTGCCTGTAGAATGTCGGTTTTGCAGTCTGGAGGAACCTTGTCTGACAGCTCTGACAGGATGGGGGGAGTATCAACCATTTTCCCCTCGAGTGTTCCCACGATCTCAACCCTCTGTTTTTCCGCGTCTTCGATCTTTTTGAGCACAGTCCTGCTCTTCTCCACCATCTCTTCGAGATGCTTCCAGTCCTGATCAATAACGAGCTTGATCTTCTCCTGCTCGAGGGCTACAAGCTCACGGTGATGGCTGATCAGAGCCTCCATAACTGACAAGAGCTGCGCGTGTATCTCCATAATACTGATCCTGTAGTTCGTCCTAACTTAAGTTTCGGAAGAATTTGTTAATGCATAAGGGAGAATGAGCGCATTTGTTAGAGGAAACGGGAAACGTTCATCGTATCCAGAACGGCGGGTTTGGGTTCACCGAGGAAAAACCCCTGCGAATAGTCGATCCCAAGGCTCCTGACTATATCGTATATCTCTTTTGAATGGACATACTCAGCGATTGTCTTGATACCCATCTTCCTGCTGAAGTTGACGATATTCTCTACAATGATCCGTGAGTTCGCATCGGTGTCCATCTTCTCGATCAGGGTCCCGTCGATCTTGAGATAGTCGAGCTGAAGTTTCAGAAGAACGTCGAAATTGGAGTACCCTGTACCAAAGTCGTCGATAGCGATCTTGCATCCGAAACCCTTCATTTCAGCTATGTAGTTGGCAAACTTCTCGAAATCGGTCACTCTTTCCGTTTCCAGTATCTCAAAGGAGACACGGTTTTGTATGGTGGGAAACTCGGAGAGGTAAAACTTGATATACTGAAGGGTGTAGGGGTCAAGGAAATCCTCAACGGACATATTGATTGAAAACTCAGTGGAATTTTCCTTGAATGCCTCAAAGGTTTTACGGATAATGGCCCGGGTTATCTTGTCATACAGCCTCGTCTTTTTGGCAATGCTCATAAAAAAATTTGGTGTATAGATCCGGCCCCCTCGATCTGCAATCCGGGCCAGACACTCATACTTCTCTATCTCCCCCGTCGTATTGATAACGATGGGCTGATAGTAGGGGAATATCCGATCATATTCGATGGCATCGGCCAGGATCTTTATCCATTTCAGGTTTTCCTCGAATGTACTCTTCGTTGTATGGGCATCTCTGTAGAACATAAAAGGTTTTCGCAACTGTTTCGCCGTTTTCAGGGCAATGTCCGCACATGAGAAGAGGTTCTTGACACCCACACTCTGAGCCTGGGCAATACCCATGGTTACCCTTAGCATGACCTCATACTTCGCGTAGCCGTATCGTTCCTGCTGTACGTATTGCGTGATGGAGTTGGCCATGTCCACAATCATATCCTGTGTTACCTGCCGGCTGTCCATATCTATGAGCACCGCAAACTCATCGCCAGCAAGCTTGTACACCCCCAGCACAAAATCAGGCAGTATGTTAGAGAATATCTTCGCAAGAAAAACGAGTACCGAGTCACCGATTCGGTATCCAAAAATGGCGTTAATCTCCTTGAAGTCATCCACATTTATGATAAACAGAGTCGGGGAGCGGGTGTTGGATATATCGATGAGCAGCTTTTTTCTGTTCTTCAGATTCGTCAGCGGATCGAGATATAACTGCCCCTCCATGAACACCACGACTCGATAGTGCCTGTCAGCTATGAGATAGACAAAAAAGGAAACCACCACGAGATTGATAAAGCCGAGCAGTACGTATCGCATTGCATGCGGGCTCGAAAGGACACCCAGTCTGTTTAAAAGGAGGAGAATAAGATAGACACTCACATAGCCTGCAACCCAGAAACTGCCCTCCCGTTTCCCCAGCAGATAGTAGGCACCCACGGGAAATGAAATGAGGAAGAAAAGGGTCATAAATGCATAGTCGTTGCTACTGGTGAAGGCGAAATACATGGCAATCATGAACAGACCGAGAAGCCCATGACTGACCAATCTTATGTAGTGCCTCTTTCGGAGCAGGAAAACAAGGCCAACAAAAGCGGCAAAGAGCAGTGAATAGAGCGGGAGCACATGGTATACTCCCGTGGAGACCTGTATGACGAGAATGGTGAGGCAGAGAACTGCACCGAGAAGAAGCGCACTGTTGAGGAATTTCAGCTTTGTCAGGGTGTTGTACTGCTCAAACCCCCGCTGTTTGAAGCGGTATCCGCTTGTGATAAAGCTGCGCCACCGTCTCTTGAACCTTTTAACAGCCATAGGTTAGCATCCACATCAATGTTGTATTAATCGATTGTCCACACCAGGACTGGCTTTCTCTCCTTATCGGTAAATTTGCCCGAAGCTATAAGTATGAGGTCTACCAACGCTCCAACACCAAAAAGTCCGAAGGTGAGGAGCCACAGTATTCCGCTCCCTACCCGGTTGACATAGAATCGGTGAATTCCAAGCATACCAAAAAACCATGCAAACAGAAGTGCCACTAGCCTCGACTTGTCACTTGCATGCTCCCTCTGCTCGAGCAGCTTCTTATAGGGACCGATCGGAACCCCGCATTTTGGACAAATAACCGCCCTGGCGTCGATAGCGGCTCCACAGTTTTCGCAGAACTTCTCCTTAGACCCCTTGTTCGTCCCATTCTCTTCCATTGCACTCTCCCTTGTAATGTTGCTGGTGATTGTACACAGGTAGCTATCTAAAAGATATACCCCGCACTCCCCAGATTTCAATTTATTCTGCGCATGTACATGGAGAGAAACTGTAAATGGATGAGAACATGCATACACGACGGAAGGCTCCGACGGGACTGGAATGCGGAAGGGGAGATCCCCGGGGCAATCGAAGCGTTGAACCGGGTCACTGATAATGCCCGGAAGTTGAGAGAGCGGTCCACCCGATCGTCATAAAAAAGCCTCCCCAGTCTGCGGTGAGGAGGCTCGATCGCTTGATATATTCCTTCTGCTCAGGATTTCTTGGCCGTTGAGATAGCCTTCAGCGCTTCATTGACCACTCGCTCGGGTGTGAACCCAAACTTTTCGACAAGTACATTGTAGGGTGCCGACGCACCGAATGTATCCTGGCACACGAACCTCCCCATATCACCCGCATACCTGTGCCAGCCCATGCTCACACCAGCCTCAATCACCACGCGGGCCCTGATCTCGGGCGGGAGAACCTGATTTTTGTAGGACCTTTCCTGCTGCTCGAAGAGCTCCCAGCTCGGCATGGAAACAACACGGGCCTGCACGCCCCTTTCTATGAGAAGTTTCTGGGCTCTCATTGCAAGAGACACCTCGGAACCGGAAGCGATGAGTATCACCTCCGGCTGACTGTCAGAATCAGAGAGTACATAGGCCCCCTTCGCCACGTTTTCAGCCCGGCCATATGCATCCTGATCAAGGATGGGAAGCCCCTGACGGCTCAAGATAAGCGCAACGGGGCCTTCGCTATGCTCAACCGCAACCTTCCATGCTGCCGAGGTTTCATTGGCGTCGGCGGGCCGGATCACGGTAAGGTTTGGAATCGCACGCAGGGCAGCGAGCTGTTCAACGGGCTGATGGGTGGGGCCGTCCTCTCCGAGCCAAACACTGTCGTGGGTCCACACCCACACCGTGTGAAGACGGGACAGTGCGGAAACCCGGACCGCACCACGCATGTAGTCTGAAAAGGTGAGGAAGGTACCACCATAGGGGATGAGTCCTCCGTGATATGCCATACCGTTGATGATCGAACCCATGGCATGCTCACGAACACCAAAACGGATATTGCGGCCGCCGGGGCTGTCCTTCTGCTGCTCCTCAACATCCTTCATATAGGTATTTGTGGAAGGGGCGAGGTCCGCAGAACCGCCGATGAAATGGGGAAGAACGGACGCCAACGCATTGATAATACTCCCCGACGCTTTTCTCGTGGCCACTGAGCCTTCGTCGGCTGAAAAGCTGGGGAACGCCTTCTCCCAGCCTTTCGGAAGCTTTCCTGACCACAGGGTTTTCCACATCTCTGCAAGCTCGGGATGTTTCTTTGCATATGCGGAGAAAAGTTTTTCCCACTCTGCTTCAGCGGCCTTCCCCTCATCTACGGCTGTACGGTAGTGTTCCAGCACCCCGTCGGGAATGTAAAAAAACTTCTCTGATGGCCACCCAAGGTTTTCCTTGGTGGCTTTCACCTCATCATCTCCAAGCGGTGAGCCGTGGGAAGCGTGGGAACCGGCCTTATTCGGGCTGCCGTAGCCGATGATGGTCTTGACCCGAATGATTGAGGGTTTCCGCTTCTGGGCGAGTGCCTCTTTCAGGGTGGAGCGAATGGCGTCCACATCGGTATTACCATCATTCACCTGCAGCACCTGCCATCCATATCCCTCGAATCGGGCGGTAACATCCTCGGTGAAGGCTACCCGTGTGGGTGCTGCGAGTGAAATATCGTTATCATCGTAGAGAACGATCAGCTTACCGAGTCCGAGATGCCCGGAAAGGGAAGCCGCCTCAGATGCAACACCCTCCATCAGGTCACCATCCGATGCAATGACATAGGTATGGTGGTCCACAATGGGAAAGCCTTCCCTGTTGAAGAGTTGGGCAAGCACTCTCTCTGCAAGGGCAAACCCGACGCTGTTTGACAGGCCCTGCCCGAGTGGGCCTGTTGTTGCTTCCACACCGGGGGTGACGTGAAACTCCGGATGACCTGGCGTGAGACTGCCCCACTGCCTGAATGCCTTCAGCTGATCAAGAGTCATGTCCTCATACCCTGTCAGGTGGAGCAGGGTATAGAGCAGCATGGAACCATGCCCGCCCGAGAGAATGAAGCGGTCACGGTCGGGCCAGTCCGGGCTGAGCGGATTGTGTTTCAGGTACTCCTTCCAGAGCACATATGCCATGGGTGCAGCTCCCATGGGGAGGCCGGGATGACCCGAGTTAGCTTTCTGGATCGCGTCAACCGCAAGAAATCGAATGGTATTGATTGAGTCCTGTTCCAATTGAGTCATCTATTCTTCTCCTTATGAGATATCACGGTATTGATAAACCAGGCTGCAGGAATTGGAGCCAGCTCTGCGGATACGGCTACAAAATAAAATAGCATGCTCTGGGGATGAGTCAATCTATTTA
>CBFDDP010000022.1:0-31904 GCA_965603595.1 uncultured bacterium | reverse complement strand
TGGCCTGATGCAGAATATACTGATACCTGTACCGGTACCATAGCCAATGACAACAGCATGAACGGAACTCTGGTTGAGAATCCCGGCGATACACCTGGAACATGGGCCTGTACACGGTAACAAAGAAAATTGACAAGTTCAAATTTTAATAACTACTAAAAAAAGAAAAGGCAGCTATATAGACTACCTTTTCTTTTTAATTACTGCAGTGCAGGCTGTTGACCAGCGCCCATACTTAATACCACTTTGAGAGTTGGTCCTCATTGCGTAGATGAAAGGTGGAGTGTAACCATACTATCACACTTTAAACAACGTACGAAACATCTTTTTAGTACTTCTTTGGGGGATCTGCAGTGGCTTGGATTCGGCAGCCAAGGAAAGGCCAATCTCTGATATATATCCGTATAGAATGCCGGTACATTTTTGATAGAGCAAGGAAAATACCTTCCCGTACAAGGGAAAGGCTCTCGGAAGGGATATTAGGCCCCTCGAGGGCCCCTTCTGATCCCCCTTGGATATCAAAAGGAGTAATGGATTCGTTGAAATAACTCAGGAGATTGTCAGGAAAACGCTCATCAATCGGGAATAGCAGGAACCTTAACAGAAACTCCTATTAGGTAGCAAATTAAGTCCCGCCTGAGCCCCATCGAGATTTAGCATCTCGAACAACAATCGATCGTCATGAACCGGAACTCCCCACTCCAGGTCATTATAAGGGATGAACAGCTCATGATGAATACCCCATGAACATCTGATTTTTTCCAAACTCAATCCTCTCTATCAGAAAACTATGTATTAGGCTTTAAGAGTTCTTTTAATGCAAACCACAAAGCACAATACCAAGAGAGGTACTGTAACTACAGGAGATTACATAATTGAGTATTTCATTGAATGTGGAGACTATGGGAAGAAAGTAATACATTGTCACAATTATATCTTATTATCATGTTATCATGTAAACGAGTGACACTGCAAACGGGGGATAATGTTTTTTGGGTAAAAAAACAGATCGGGAAAATAAGAGGCCACACTGGATAATCGGTGAGATCGATACTGACGCTGGAAAGGTACGTGTGGTTTCAACGGATCTCAGTTTCCGTGATCAGATAGGGAGGGTCCGCTCGAGGTTGGGCTCCTTTAGGATGAGGTATGAGGTGAATCCCTCCCTCTATGCAGTTGGAGAACCGGATGAAAATTCGCCTGTCTTCATCTCAGCAAATTACAAATTAAGTTTTGATCTACTCAGGTGTAGCTTGAAAGGAATAGACGCATTTATTCTCGTGCTGGACACTAGAGGAATCAATGTGTGGTGCGCGGCGGGAAAGGGAACATTCGGGACAGAGGAACTGATCGACCGTATTCAAGGAACAGGACTGGGCGACATCGTACGGCACAGACGGATGGTTATTCCTCAACTCGGTGCACCCGGTATTCAGGCCCATACCGTTCATAAAAGCACGGGTTTCAGGGTGTTCTACGGACCTGTATATGCGAAGGACATCTCTGAATACTTGAAAAACGGCTACAGGGCGACGCAAAACATGCGAACAGTACAATTTAACTTCAGAGACAGGTTGGTTCTCACCCCCATTGAGACCGTGCAGATGGGGAAACCCTTTTTGATCTACGTTCTTTCGATGTTCATCCTCTTTGGCTTGCAGCCATCAGGCATACTCTTCAAAGATGCTTTGAACGGTGGATATCACTTTGTCCTGCTTGGAGCAGTCTCGATTTTATCAGGTGCGCTTCTTACACCGCTTGGCCTCCCTCTGATTCCTTTCAGGGCCTTTTCCCTCAAGGGTCTGGTCAGTGGTCTTGTTGTCGTGGCGGCTTATTATTTCCTGTTTATCGGAGAAAGCAGGCAGGAAGTATTGAAAACAGCGATCATATTTATGACATTTCCCGTTCTGAGCTCATATATTGCCCTCAATTTTACCGGCGCTACGCCGTTCACTAGCATATCTGGTGTAAAGAAGGAATTGAAATATTCTCTTCCCTGCTATATCCTGGTAAGTGCAGCGTCAGTTGTGCTTTTCATACTTTATAAACTGAAGCTTCTGGAGCTTATATGACCGTTACTATGACCCGTTTGAGATATCTTTCCGATGTGGTGAGCCTGAAGCTGGATATCGACCGTTGCACAGGATGCAGAAGATGTGTCGAGGTATGCCCGCGGACGGTGCTGAGAATGGAAAATAAAAGGGTAGCCATTGTTGACAGGGACCTTTGCATTGAATGCGGCGCCTGTGCTAAAAACTGCGAGCCCGGAGCACTCAGTGTACATGAGGGAGTTGGGTGTGCGACGGCAATCATAAACGGAATGTTGACAGGGGGCGAGCCGACCTGCGGCTGTTCAGAATCAAACCCGGAATCGAACACTTCCCCTGAGAAATCCTGTTGTTGAGCTTTCTCTATGGGTGGCCAGCCCCCAAACTTTGTACCGCTTTGAGAGTTAACCCTCTATGTGTAGGTGTGAGGTGGAGCAGAGCGGAAGCGGACACCTGCGTTCTTAACGAGATTTTAACAGAACAGTAGAACGACGTTAAAATCAAGAATAGCGGGAACTTTAAGATAAACTCCTATTCGAAAGCTACAGGAAGGCCCCTCTTAAAAGTATATTCGTATAGAGTACCGATCTACTAAGAGAGCGTAAGAAAGATACTTTCCCGTGTAAGAAAAAGGCTCTGGGAAAGGGTAGCATTTCCTCTGGTTCAGCGTTACAATATCCGGCAATTATCTGTATATACTCAAAAGGGGTAATAACCCAAATGCTCGATTCAAAAGAGAGACTCTACCTCCGAGAGCTTGCCCTTACACTGAATAAGATCGTTGAACGTCCACTATGGGCCGAGAAGGCTGATCTCTGGCGACGAATGAATTCATTGGAGAGGGTTCGGCCCCTCGTTCTCTGTGCGATTCCAGAGGAAGCATGGCATGAGCTCATCCCGGAGTCGGAACTTCTTATCAAAGATGATCTCTTCTTAGGGTATGAATGGGAACTCAAGAAGAGGCTATACCACTGGCAGCATATCAAAGACGATGAGGTAATAAGCGACAGGCTGTACGTACCGATCAGCTACAATCTCACCGATTGGATTGATAGTCGGGTCCGGCCCTACAGCAGGCGGGCAGACCAGGCCGCGAAGTTTACACCCAGCATTGTTGAGTTCAACGATCTGAAACGACTCCGCTTTCCTGAGCTTGCAGTCGACAGTTCATTGACAGAGTCAAACTATGCCCAGGTCTCCGATGTGTTTGGTGATATCCTTGATGTACAGCTCGGAGAGCCTTTCTATGCAGGAACAGACAGTGCTGTTATGGGATGGGGAAACAGCCTCATCGACATTCTGTGCGAGCTCCGCGGCCTCGGGCAACTGTACGAAGACCTGTTGCTCGCTCCAGAATTTGTAAAGGAAACGATGGATTTACTCATGCGTGGTACCTTTAAATATCTGGACACCCTGGAAAAAGAGAATCTGCTGCGACTCAATAACAACGAGTTCATTTTCAACTCCAATACACCACTGGGCTCGAATGGCCTTGGCATTACCGACGAGCTTCCCGTGGAAATTTTCGATCCGAACCATGTGACCTGTGAGCACCTGTGGGGTTTCTTCATGGCCCAGGAATTCTCCGAGGTCTCGGCAGATATGCTTGAAGAGTTTGTTCTCCCCTATCAGATTCCAATTGCCGAAAGATTCGGGCTTACCTGCTATGGGTGCTGCGAAGGAAATGACCGCAAGTGGGATCTCATTATCGATAGCTTTCCGAACCTTCGAGAGCTTTCGGTCAGTCATGCAGCAGATCTGAAAATTGCTGTGGAGAAACTTGGAAACAGGTATGTACTTTCGTGGAAACCAAATGCCTCACGCATGATTGCGACCTTTGACGAAGAGTACATACGTGAAACGATGGAGGAAGCCTTTGACATCACCAGTGACTGCCATCTGGTAGTAAGCCTGCGGGACACTCAAACCCTGTTCAACGAGCCGGAACGGATCAGCAAATGGACCCGTATTGCTGTCGAAACTGCAATGAAAAACTGACCTACTTCAACGGCTGTGAATGGGATTTCGATGCAGATAAGAAGTATATCCACAACAAGTACTCACCGAACCACTCTTGTAAATAATCTGGCAGATCCCAGTTCCTATCTGTCTTCACCCTTGTACATAACCACTGACGGTGTCATAATAATATCTTGACAACCTAATGCCATTAAATACAATGGTGGTACGTAACAAAGGACAACAACTTCAAACGGAGGATGAAACATGAGAAAGAAACGTGTACTCTGGTTTTTTGCGGCTGTTTCTCTGCTCTGCTTGTCATTGCTGGTTGTAACAGCATACGGGAGTGAGAAAGAAGTCGTTCCTGCGGAGGTAGGCGGCGCCGGACTCGGATACAAAATCATCCTTGTCAGCCACGGCTCTTCGGGTGATCCCTTCCACAGTGTTGTAAAACAGGGAATGGAAGATGCCGCTCTTGTGTATGGCTGTGATGTACAGCTGCTCTTTTCGGAAGGGGATAATGCCAAGGAGGTCGACCTGATGGAGCAGGCAATCTCGGCGCATCCCGACGGAATCGGGATTTCGATCGTTGATCCTGTCGCCTTCGACGACGTCATCAAGAAGGCCCTGGATCGGGGAATCCCCGTCATTTCCTTCAACAACGACGATGCGGACACACCCAATCCCCGGCTCGCCTACATCGGTGCGCGGGAACGGGCCGTGGGCTATCAGCTCGGAAAGGCAATGCAGAAGTATCTTAAAAGAGGCGATCACGTGGTGATCCCCGAGGAAGTGCCCGGCATGTCCTACGCGGTCAACCGATCCGCGGGCATCATCGACGCGATGAATGAGATCGGCGTCACCACGGAGGAACTCGACGCCGGATACGAGCGGGCCACCACGACCAGTCGTATCGAGTCTTACCTGATGGGCCATCCCGAGACCGATGGCATCCTCAACGTCGGTGGACTGACCACAGAAGTGGCGGGAATGGTCGTTGAGGACAGGGGCCTCGAGGGTAAAGTGGTTGTTGGCGGTTTTGATCTGCTACCGAACACGGGCCCAGCTATTAAAAAGGGCATCAACAAGGCGGTCATCGACCAGCAGCCCTATCTGCAGGGATACTACACAGTGGTGCAGCTCGCCATGATAAAGTACGGCAAGTTTGCCGCCTTCGATATTGACACGGGCCGCGGCATCGTCGACGCCTCGAATGTGGACGAGGTGCTCGATCTCGTAAATAAGCGGATACGCTGACAAGCCGGAGGAATTCTCGAGAAGACCTGCCGGCCGCTGCCGGCAGGTTCATTTTTTATTGAAACAAACCCGTGCCCGGTATGAAAGGCTTTATCAAACGTGAAAACCAGTGAGAGGTTATTCACGGGTCAGGAGAAAAGACGGTGGGAAAGAAGCAGTCTCCAAAACCGAAAGGGTTGGGCAATCTTTAGATAGCACTCCGGGACTAGGTTATCAGCTTCGTTTTCTTCTCGATCGCCCTCTTTGTTATCTTCGCAATCGTGAACAGCAATTTTCTCAGCAGGGACAACCTGAGCATTATCATCAAGGTCATTCCCGAGCTTGGCATAGTGGCCATCGGCATGACGATGCTCATCATATCGGGCGAATTCGATCTCTCGGTGGGCTCCACTTTCTCCTTCGCACCCTTTATTATGGCTGCGCTCACCGAGCGGGCCGGGTTTCATCCGGTGCTCGCACTATTCATGGGCATTGTGGTGGGTTTCGGCATCGGTTTCATCAACGGCGCCATCACCACCAAGGTGGGGATCCCCTTCATCACCACACTGGGCACAATGATGGCCTGGCGCGGCGCGGTGCTGCTCGCATCCGCGGGCTTTCCGCAGGCGTACCAGCGCGATCTGCCGGTCGCCAGGGTTTTCGCCGCAAGGATCGGCGATTTTCCCGTTCAGTTCATCTGGTTCATCGCACTGGCCGTCATCATATGGATAGTCCTGGAGAACACCCGGTTCGGCAACTGGACCTACGTGACGGGGGGCAACCGGAACGCAGCGGTGGCTATGGGAATCCCGGTCGACCGGGTGAAGATCATCAACTTCATGGTGCTTGGCGGACTCGCCGCGCTCGCGGGGTCGATACAGGTCTTCAGGATGGGCTCGGCCTATTCCAATGCCGGCATCGGAATGGAGCTCCAGGCAATCGGCGCAACGGTTATCGGCGGCACCATGCTCACGGGTGGAAGCGGCACGATAATAGGGACCATCATGGGTACTGTTATCATATTCGCCGTCGAGAACATCATCGTCCTCTCAGGGGCACCCGCCTTCTGGTTCAGAACCTTCGTGGGCGTTATTGTCATTGTCGCCGTTTCGGCGCACATCCTCATTCAGGGGAAACGAGAATGAGCACACCAAAACCGCTCTACGAATTGGAGGGGATCAGTAAGTCCTTCGGCCACGTGGAGGCCCTGAAGGACGTGGATATGCAGATCTACAAGGGCGAGATTATCGGGCTCGTAGGCGACAACGGCGCCGGAAAATCGACCCTGATCAAGATCCTGAGCGGGATTTACTTTGCAGGAAACGGCATCATACGCTACGAGGGAAAACCGGCCCGCATATCCAATTACCGTGACTCCCAGTCCCTGGGCATTGCGACGATTTACCAGGACCGTGCCCTTGTGGACAACGTTTCCATCTACCGGAATATCTTCATGGGCAACGAGCTTCTCACGCCCTTCCATTTTTTGGACAAGAAGAGGATGCGCAAAGAGGCCAATAGGGTGCTCAACGAGTCAATCAGCATCGGCATCGAGTCCTCCAACCAGCTGGTCGGCGACTTGTCGGGTGGTCAGAAGCAGGCCGTCGCCATAGCCCGAGCCATTTATTTTCGGGCACACCTGCTCCTCCTGGACGAGCCGACGAACGCCCTCTCCATCAAGGAATCAAGGCAGGTCATGAAGTTCGTGCAGGACTTGCGTACGGAGGGCATCTCGAGCATATTTGTGACCCACAACCTGCTCCACGTGTACACCATTGCGGACCGTTTCGTGATTTTGAGCCACGGTGAGAAAGTCGGTGATTTCCGGAAGGATGAAATCACCATGGAACAGCTCGAGCACATGATCGTGACGGGCAGTTCGGCGATGAGCTGAAAGCGGGAGCCTGCAGCTATGCCAGTAAATTATTCAGCCGGCGCCGGCCCGATAGGGGAGGGGAGGGCCGATCTTGCCATTGGCTGCGACATCGGCGGAACCAACTGCAAGACGGGGCTCGTCGATTCTACCGGGAACATCCTGGAACATCGATCGTTTCCCGCGGATCACGAAGCAGGTATCGAGACCTTTCTGAACAAGCTCTTCGAGATGATCGGAGGGCTCACGAAAGACCGGCAGATCAGAGGCATCGGCGTTCTGCTGCCCGGATACCTCAGGAACAACCGCCGGGTGCCCCGCATCATGGTGAACATCCCCATGCTGGAGGGGGTACCCCTCTACGATCTGCTCGCCGAGCGGTTCAATACGAACATTGCCCTGGACATCGACCGAAACGGCCCGTGCCTCGCCGAGTATCTATTTCACTACCGTGAAAAGGTTTCCCGTCTTATGTATGTGACCCTCGGTACCGGCGTGGGAGTGGGTCTCGTGATCGATGGTGAGATCGCCCGGTTCACCAACGATTCTATCGGCGAGCTCGGCCACCTTACTCTAGAACCGGACGGCTTTCCCTGCATCTGCGGAAACCGGGGATGTGTAGAGACTGTCGTATCCATACGGGGAATCGTCCGGATAGCCGAACGGCTCGGTGTCCTGGAAAGTCTGAAAGTGGGAAGCGCCGAATCATTACTCCCCGATGAGATCTACAATCTGGCCCTTGAGGGTGACAGGAACACCCGCCGGGTGTTCAGGGAGTTTGGACGCCTTCTGGGAGCGTCCCTGGTCACCTTTGCCAACACCTTCTCCCCCGAACTTATCGTCATCGGCGGGGGCCTTTCGGGAGGCGCCGAATTCTTTCTCGAAACGGCGGAAAACTACCTGAACGAGCACTGGTTCGAACGTTCATATCATCGTATCCCTGTGATCACATCGGCATTTGGCCCCCACGCGGGCATCGTAGGTGCGGCGGCGCTGGTATTCGTGTAGCCAGCGGTCGTAAGCTCGAGTCCCACATTACACTTAGGTAATTCTCACCATAATAAATAACTACCTACTATGAAGCCTTCAGCCTTTAAGCCCAATTTCAGTTATTTCTTTAATGATAAGAGGTTATCTTATTGCTCCAGACACGACTCGAACGTGCGGCCCACGGTTTAGGAAACCGTTGCTCTATCCACCTGAGCTACTGGAGCATCATCCGGCAGGTTTTAATCTTGATCAACCTGCCGAAACTCAGTTAGATGATAATACAATTTCCATGAATGTCAACATCAGACAAAGTATACGAGCGAACTTCAATAAAATTCGTAAATCATACTTATCCTCTATAAATCCACTACACTATTTCAGATAAGTTGTTATATTAAACCATTAATTATTTGTTAAGGAGTTTTACCATGCAGATCGGGATGATCGGACTTGGCCGTATGGGAATGAACATGGCTCGAAGGCTGATGAAGGGGAAGCATGAGGTTGTCGTGTACAACCGTTCGAAGGAAAAGGTACAGGAGATCGCAAAGGAAGGTGCAGTGCCTGCTGATTCGATTGCGGACCTCGTACAGAAGCTCAGTCCGCGAAGGGTCGTCTGGGTAATGCTACCTGCAGGCGAGGCCACGGATGAGCACCTCGCTAAGGCAGCAACCTATCTATCAGAAGGCGATATACTGGTTGACGGCGGCAATAGTTATTACAAAGATGATATCCGTAGAGAGAAGGAGCTCGCTGACCTTGGCATCAGCTACATGGACGCGGGCATATCCGGAGGAATCTGGGGTCTTCAAATCGGGTACTGCTCCATGATTGGCGGCAAGGAGAAGGATTTCAAATATATCAAACCGCTTCTCAAGACGCTGGCGCCCAAAGAGGGCTTCCTTTACTGCGGTCCTGCCGGTTCGGGGCACTTTGTGAAAATGGTGCATAACGGTGTAGAGTATGCCATGATGGAGGCATATGGTGAAGGATTTGAACTGCTTCAGGCATCACCATACAAAGACAGCCTCAACTTCAAGGATGTTGCCCATCTGTGGAATCAGGGTAGTGTTATTCGCTCATGGCTGCTCGAGCTCCTCGAATCGGCATTCGACAAGGATCCAAAACTCGAGGGAATCAAGGGTTATGTTGAGGATTCGGGTGAAGGACGCTGGACTGTACATCAGGCTGTGGAATCCGGTGTTTCAGCCACTGCAATTGCCCATTCGCTGTTTAAACGATTTCAGTCACGAAACCCTGATATCTTTTCCAATAAGATACTCGCGGCACTCAGAAATGAGTTTGGCGGGCATGGTGTGCAGAAAAAATAGATTCAGGGCAAACACCCACTCATCATCCTGCATTCACTTCACTTGAAGCCAAGACTACTCTTCCAACAAATCGAGAAGTACTAGTGGACATCAGTTGTCAATCGCAGCATATTCATGTACATAAGATGTGGAGGTAGCAGGTCCATGGGCCACACAGTTGAGCACTGCAGGGACCCGGAAGGCATCGGTGAGGCTGCAGCTTCCTACATTTATAACCTGTACAACAATGCTATAAAACAAAAAGGCACTTTCACCATGGTACTCTCGGGAGGCAAAACCCCCGAAGTGTTGCACAGGAGGCTCGCTTCCCACGATTATAAAAGCAAGTTTTCCTGGGACAGGGTATGGGTATTCTGGGGTGATGAGCGGTATGTTCCCAGGGATGACCCTGAGAGTAATTTAGGCATGGCAGAACGAACACTGCTCTCCCACCTCCCGATCCCCGTAGAGAACATATTTCCCATCCCCACCGAAGCTGATACCGTGACTGAGGCCGCGAAATTATATGAAGAGAGGCTGAAGCTCTTCTTCCTTGATCATGATTCCGTAATCGGTTCTCCACCAATGCCTGTGTTCGATCTCATATTACTCGGTTTAGGAAAGGACGGCCATGCTGCCTCTCTTTTTCTAGACCGTCCCATAGACCCGAAAGGAAGTTCCTGGGTTGAAGCTGTGACTATACCTCCCTCCTACCCTACAAGGGAGAGAATCACCATGACCCTCCCTGTGCTGAACAGCGCAGCACAGGTAGCTTTCCTCGTATCGGGGGAAAACAAGAGGGAAACATTCATTGAGGTACTGGAGGGGGCTGCACCGGGCCGAGAGAAATACGCTGCACAGCTCATAAAACCACGTACGGAAATTGTGTGGTTCACTGATATTCAACTACCCTGAGTAACGCCATCGACTGTACCAGCAGAGATACAATCGAGGTGATGCTCAGCGTATCCTGTTTTTCGTTGCGAATTGCATGTATGTATGTTACGGTTTGTAACCGTACAAAACAGCAATTCCATACATTAAGTATATAGACCTAATAGAGGGACACACCATTTCTGTAATGACTCTCAGTAAGCAAGAGGTTTGAGTATAGGTATGGATGCACCGGAAAAAGAGCAGCCTAAAAAGCCGGTTCCAAAGCCGGTAAAGAAAAAGATCATCAAGTGGCAGAAACCGAATGTGCACGTGGTATACGCGCTGATTCCTGCCGCGATCGCCTCGATCTACTATTTCGGTTGGCGTAGCCTTCTCATACTCGCGGCGGTGAACCTTGCAGGGTTTCTCACTGAGTACATCTTCCTCAGGTCATACTACAAAGAACCTGTCACCTCCGCTGTGTTCGTTTCGTCCTTCCTGTTTGCCCTGAGCCTGCCCCCGACCATACCGATATGGATTGCCGGTGTGGGAATCGTGTTTGGTATAGCTATCGGGAAAATGGCCTTCGGCGGTTTTGGAAGGAATATTTTTAACCCCGCTCTTACAGGAAGGGCTTTCATCTACGTGAGCTTTGGAGGGCCAATGACAGCGGCCTGGGTCGAACATATCGGTGGATTCCCCGGTGGTTTCGGCCAGTTTGCAGCGGATGCCGTATCGCGGGCAACGCCCATGATGCGCATTCTGCAGGGACTCGATGTGTCCAGATGGACCATGTTCATAGGAAACGAATCGGGATGCCTCGGCGAGACAAGCACCCTGCTGCTGTTGTTGGGGGGCCTATACATCACCTGGCGCAAGTATGCCAGCTGGCGAATCGTGCTCTCCACCTTTATCGGTATGCTGATACCGCAGACCATATTCTGGATTGCCAGTGTGGGCAAGGCCATTGATCCGCTCAGCGCGACCCTTGGAGGCGGTTTCATGATTGGTGCCTGGTTCATGACCACAGATCCGGTATCGGCGGCACAGACCAATCCGGGCAGGTTCATATACGGTGCGCTTATCGGTGCCGCAACAGCGCTCATCAGGACGTTTTCGATATGGTCAGGAGGAATCATGTTCGCCATCCTGCTCGGAAACATGTTCAACCCGATCATCGACTACTACGTGAGGCAACGAAAGAGCAAGAAGGAATCGTCATGAAAAAGGACAGCGTCGCGAGCAAGAGGGTTTTCCCCGTGGTTTTCATGCTGGCCATAACCCTCGTATTCATATCGATTACTACGGTGATATACACCTACACCAAGGATCAGATTGCGCTCAACGAACGGCTTCGTTTGAAGCAGGCTGTACTTTACAGTGCGGGAGTACCGCTTCCCGATAATCCGCTCGAGACAGAACGATTATACAACGAGCGGGTTGAAGAGGTGAAAGACGAGTCGGGCACTGTTCGATATTTTGCGATACGTAAACCCGATTCGCCATCTACGGAAAGCTTTGTCATCATCAAAACCGGGGCCGGCCTCTGGGGTGAAATCACGGCAACGGTCGGATTCGACAGCAATCTTGAATCTTTCGTGGGCCTCGAGGTGCTCGACCAAAACGAGACACCGGGTCTTGGCGGACGCATCGGAGAATCATGGTTCAAGGAGCAGTTCAGGGGAAAGAGGCCTCCTCTTGGCACCGTACCGGAGGGAGATCCGACCGATACCAACCAGTTCCAAGCCATTACAGGCGCGTCCTACTCCACAGCGGCAATCCAGGACATCATGAATACCTCCCAGGAGTTTGCACGCACTGAAATAGGCAATGAATGAGTGAAACTATAAGAGGTAAGAATAATGCCTGCTTTCAAATTGAAAAAAGTCTTTGCCGATGACCTGGGGGCGAACAACCCTATATTTGCACAGGTACTCGGCATTTGCTCTACACTTGCAGTCACCAATGTGCTCAAGAACACGGTTGTGATGTGTGTGGGCCTCATATTCGTCACCGCACTCTCGAACATGACAGTGTCGTTGCTTCGCAAGTACATGCCGTCACGTGTGCGGATGATGGTCGAAACTCTCATCATCGCATCCTACGTGATCATCGTTGACATCGTCCTCAAGGCCTTTCTGCCGGACATATCGCGGCAGCTCGGTCCATACGTCGGTCTCATCATAACCAACTGCATCATCATGGGAAGAGCGGAGGCATTCGCCCTCTCCAACCCACCAGGCCTCTCTTTCATGGATGGCATTGCATCGGGCATCGGCTACTCCTATGTGCTTCTTGCAATTGCGGTTGTTCGAGAGCTCATGGGCTCTGGGAGCCTCTGGGGTTATCCGGTGCTCGGCGACTGGTGGACAAACTGGTCTATCATGGTCATGGCACCTGGCGCATTCTTCATGCTTGCCATCTTCATCTGGGTGGTAAAGGGTATCATCAACAAGGAGGAGGAAGAGAGCACATGACTGAGAGCATAGCATTCTACGCAATCTTCTTCGCAGCGATATTCACAAACAATATACTACTGACAAACTACCTGGGCATGTGCTCCTTTCTCGCCGTTTCGCGGGAGGTGAGCACCTCGGTTGGGCTCGGGTCAGCGGTCATTTTCGTCATGACTACCACGAGTATGCTCAACTGGCTTGCCTATGAGTACATACTTCTGCCACTCGGACTCGTGTACCTCCGGTACATCGTGTTCATTGTTATCATTGCCGCCTTTGTGCAGCTTGTCGAGATGATTATCGAACGCATATCCGACAAGCTCTACGCATCGCTGGGCATCTTTCTTCCCCTGATCACCGTCAACTGTGCCATACTCGGTGTGAGCCTCTTCATGATTATCAGAGACTACTCCTTTGTGAACTCGTTGTTTTATGGCTTGGGTTCTGGTATCGGGTGGACTGTGGCGATCATTGCCATGGCAGGTATTCGACAGAAGATGAAACGCTCTCGCGTGCCGAGGGGGCTCGCCGGGGCAGGCATCACGCTCATTATCGCAGGCATGATGGCCCTTGCGTTCATGGGTTTTTCAGGTATGATCAAAATAACATAATTAAGGAAAAGAGTATTTACATGGCACCGCTTCCTCAACTACTTCTCGGTATCGGTGCGATCAGCGCCATGACAACTGTTCTGGCCATTATTATGGTCATTGCCGATGCGACCATTGCTAATTACGGTGATGTTCAGGTAAAGATAAACGATGGCAAGGAGGTTACCGTTGCGGGCGGAAGGCCACTTCTCGCTTCACTCATGGAGGAAAAGATATTTATCCCCTCCGCATGCGGGGGGCGCGGTTCATGCGGCATGTGCAAGGTACAGGTGACATCCGATGTGGGCGATTATCTCCCAACAGAGCTTCCCTGGATAAGTGACGAGGAAAAGGCGCAAAATATACGCCTCTCCTGCCAGCTCAAGCTTAAGACAGATATGAGCATTCAGATCCCTGAGGAGCTCTTCAACGTCAAAGAGTTCCTCACCGAGGTGTCCGATATCACGGATCTCACCTATGATATAAAGCAGGTCACTCTCAAGCTTATCGAGCCGTCGGAAATCGAATTCCCGGCAGGCAAGTACATACAGTTTCAGGTACCTGAGTACGAGCTTTCCTCAGAATCGGTGTATCGAGCATACTCCATGTCATCACAACCTTCACGCAAGAATGAGGTAGAACTGGAGATTCGCCTCGTTCCCAACGGAATCTGTACAACCTATGTATTTGAGCACCTTAAAGTGGGTGAACAGGTAACGATCAACGGTCCCTATGGAGATTTTCGACTCAGTGATACTGGTGCACGAGCTGTGTTCATTGCCGGGGGTTCAGGTATGGCACCGATCAAGTCAATGCTCTACAACATGCTCGAAAAGGGTGACAACAGAGAGGCGCTCTACTTCTTCGGTGCAAGAGCTGTTCGGGACCTCTTTCTCGTCGACGAGATGAAAGAACTCGAGAAAAAACTACCGAACTTCAAATTCATACCAGCCCTCTCAGAACCGGTTCCCGAAGACAATTGGAAGGGAGAAACAGGGCTCATCACGGATGTACTTGACCGGCATATTACTTCCGGGGAGAATACCGAAGCCTATCTTTGCGGGAGCCCGGGCATGATTGATGCGTCAGTAGCTGTTTTAACAAAGAATGGAATACCTGAAGACAAGATCTATTATGACAAGTTTGCCTGATATATTCAAAGGATTCTGTACACCACATGTATGGGGGTTGACCCTATGAAGCAGACAGTACAGATGAGAGAAATACAGGAAAAGATGAAACCTGGTGTAATCACCCGGGATGGATTTCTTGGTACAGACAGCAGAAACCTCATTGACATACTGACAGAGGATGATGCCGAGGTCAAACGGATGGACCTGACCCATAAACAGATTGCCGATAGAATGCGAAAGCTTCGAAAAGCCGGTAAAGAGGGACTCGGGGATTTTATAAGTGTTGCGCCTCATTTTGAAGTCAGGGTGGATATGGTACGAGGAAAGCTTCCCTGTCCCTTCGGACATCCCGGCCTCATCCAAAAGACGGTCATACAGGTGAGGAATCTCACAAAAAGCCGGGAAATCACCTTCACCGATATGCATATTCACATAATCGGTGAGCATGGCTTCTACGAGGGGAAGGGCTCACCCTTCCGTCTGGAAGTGCGCGATCTCATTGACACACTGGAGATTGAACTGCCCGAAGAGTGACCGGGGCAGATTGTATACTTAGCTTACACTACTAAACAGAGGAGAAAAGAATGAAGAAGTATGTCTGTGAAGTATGCGGTTACGTGTATGATCCCGAAGCGGGAGACCCTGACAGCGGTATCGAACCGGGAACCGCTTTCGACGATCTTCCCGATGACTGGGTATGCCCCGAATGCGGCGCTGACAAGGACGCATTTCATCCGGAGGCATAATCCATGAACCCCATCAAGATCAGGGAAGATATCTACTGGGTGGGGGGAATCGACTGGGAGTTGCACAACTTCCACGGTTACCTCACCCAGAGGGGGTCAACCTACAACTCTGAGCGGCAGCGATTTCACCTTTAACATCATTCCGAACGATACGAGCACCTGTCGATCAAAGGAGTGAGAGTGGCTGAAAAAAAATTTGATCAGATCATTGATTACGCAATTGACAGGGAAAAAGAAGCGGTACAATTTTATCATGAACTCCAGGAATCGGTGCACTTCACCGAACGGCGGAATTTACTCGTGAACCTCGAGAACATGGAAAAGGGCCATGTCACCATACTGAAAGGGATACGAGACCAGGGATTTGAAAATATTGATACCCCCGAAATTGAGGACCTTCACATAAGTGAGTATATCGTGCATGATGAGCCTTCCGGAGAACTGAGCTTTCAGGACATCCTCATCGTCGCCATGAAGAGAGAGGAAGCATCACACAGGCTCTACAGCGATCTGGCGGCAAAGACCACTGATACCGGAATCAGGAAACTTTTCTTGAAGCTTGCATCGGAAGAGGCGAAGCACAAGCTGCTTTTCGAAAAGATGTACGACGACGAGATTCTTACAGAGGGATAGGGAACCACCCTTCTGGGGCGGGATGCTGCAGGCGATCAGCTACCGGTGTAATCGTTTCGAAATACGAATTCGTCCACCTCAATTCTCTTTGGTCTCTTCTTCTCCCATTCGAGCTGTTTTTCTGAAAGTACAGGGTTTATGTCAGCAGCGCGCTTTCCCACTATGAGCAGTGTGATAACAGTCATGTAATCAGGAATATGCAGGATCTCCTTCACCATCTGTTCGTCGAATCCGGCAATAGGATGGGCAACGAGACCAATCTCTGTGGCCCTGAGTATGAGGAATCCGGTTGCCGTTCCCGTGTCATACAGGAAGTAATCTCTTCCCTTGATCCTGCAGTCCAGGTCGGGTTCACTGAACACCGCAATTATGAGTGAAGCCCTTTCAGCCCACTGGTTGCCCCTGTTGAGTGCAGCGAACATCTCCGTGAGCCGTTCCTCTTCATACACAAATATATAGCGCCAGGGCTGGTTGTTGAAGCAGGAGGGCGCGATACGGGCACTCTCGGCAAGTTCCAGTACGATCTCCTCGGTTATCTGAATTGGATCGAGGGAACGGTATGCCCTTCGTGTGTTCATGGCATCGAACAGATCCATGGTACAGCTCCTTCTAGTACTCATCAAAGTGGAAGAACTCAGCATTTTCGAGCCACTGCTGCGGCCTGGAAACAAATTGAATGATGTTCTATTGTGCTCATCATCAGCGGCACAAAACATTATATTCCTCGTACAGGGGATTTCAAATAAAAAGTGCAGTTGTGATTGACCGCTGAACTCTTTGGACGTATAATAGGCAACAATATTGATACTTTTACGTGCATATTAACTCATGCTTGTTATAATTTCAAAAAATGTAGTTGTAATCATTTCAAATGTGTATTATCTTCATATCAAGCAAGAATTCGTACAACACAACAAACCCGAGGTGATAAAGCAATGCGGGAAAAGGTTGAGGATGTTCTCAATAGGATAAAACCTTCTCTTCAGGCAGATGGCGGTGATGTTGAGCTCATTGAGGTTGGTGAGGATGGTGTAATCAAGGTCAGGCTGATGGGTGCCTGCGGAAGCTGTCCGATGAGCCAGATGACCCTTAAGATGGGTATCGAAAAGATACTGAAAAAGGAAATACCTGAAGTAGTTGAAGTTATTGCTGTGTGACAGGTATTGTTTCTTCTCCTGTACGATGGTATTCTGTTGCCTTCATCTGTAAGCAATCGATGGTGCCGTAAAAGCGGGAGGATGTAAATGGCCCTACTTAGTGCTTCTGAAGTAGTCCAGTTTGCGGTAAAAATTGAAGAAAAGGGTTTGGCATTTTATCAGAAATACGCAGATACCCTCCCTTCAGGAAAATCGAAAGAGATGTTCAACTTTCTTGCGAATGAGGAGAGAAAGCACATCCAGGTTTTTTCCGAGATGCTCAATCGACTCGAGGATTTCAAACAAACCGTTAACTACCCCGATGAATATTTTGCCTACCTGCATTCCTATGCAGATAATCTCATATTTAAAAAGGGAGAACTCGACCGAGAAATCGACACTATCAAAGACGAAAAAGCAGCGGTTGAATTCGGTATTCGACGGGAGCTGGATTCCATACTCTACTATCAGGAAATAAAATCATTCGTACCCGAGAAGGACAGCCATCTCATCGATCAAGTTATTGCAGAAGAGAGGAAGCACTTCACCAGGTTGTCTCAATTGAAAAAAGAACTGTAGAGGCATCGTAATTGCAGCAAATTTTTTTAACATCGAGGAAAGGAGGTCCCCATGGACATAACGAGAAGGTTCATGATGAGGCCTGTTACTCACTGTAAAGAGGGCTGCTGTAGTATGTCCCGGGCACGACGCTAAACTGCTCATAGACCGAATGTCCCGGGTATGACCATAAACTGCCCACCCGCACTAATAATTATACTTCATAAGGAGAGTGAGATGCTAAAGAGCTCAGTAGAAAAAGCGTTAAACGACCAGTTGAATGCAGAGATGTATTCCTCCTATCTGTATATGGCCATGGCCGCGTACTTCGAGAGCATTAACCTGAACGGGTTTGCACACTGGATGACTATTCAGGGTGGAGAAGAGATGAATCACGCTCGTAGATTCTACTCCTTCATTTTTCAACGGGACGGGAGAGTGAAACTTGCCGTCATTGATGAGCCTCCCTTTGAATGGAAATCTCCCCTCGATGCCTTTGAAGCAGCCTACAAGCACGAGATCAAGGTAAGCGGCCTCATTCACAAGATCGTTGATCTGGCACGCAAGGAGAATGATCACGCAACCGAGAACTTCCTTGGCTGGTTTGTCGCTGAGCAGGTTGAGGAGGAATCTTCAGCGCTCGAAATCGTCAATCAACTGAAGATGATAAAGGGTTCCATGAACGGTCTCTACATGCTCAACGCTCAACTTGGAAAACGTGGGAGCGAGTAAACAAACGCCTGTTGAGCAATCCACACTGCCCCAAGGTTTTAAAGAAAATATTCTGACAGATGTCCCTGCAGGCGGGACGTCTGTCAGAAAACATGTATGATTCACTAGGTATCGAAGAAGATAAGGTAACGGGCCTCGTCTATGGTAGAAAAGATCGCAAGCATAGAAAAGGCGAAAACATTTCTCACAGAGGTAGGTATAAACCCGTCATATCAGCGGCTTCGTATACTTGACTACCTCAGCAACAACCTCTGTCATCCCACAGTAGACATGATCTATAGCGAGCTTATCCGGGAGATCCCAACACTTTCGAAAACCACCATCTACAACACTCTCAATCTCTTTCAGAAACGGGGGATTATACTCGGTTTGACGATCGATGAAAGTGAAGTACGATACGAATCGAATGTCGTACCACATGCACATTTCAAGTGTGAGCGTTGCGGTGAGATAATTGACGTTCATGTGTGCCATCCCATACTCACCAAGGGATTCGTCAATAACCACAAGATACATGAAGGACATCTCTATCTTAAGGGTGTCTGCAAAGACTGTATGAATCACGATTACGACGGCCTTTAAGAGTAGTCAACAAGACAATCTTAGTTTCAAACTCAATACTCACCATAAGGAGGGGGACATTGAAAAGTGTAAAAGGTACGGAAACAGAAAAAAACCTGCTCGCCGCATTTGCAGGCGAATCGCAGGCGCGGAACAGGTATACCTTTTTCGCGGAAAAGGCTGAGGAGGAAGGGTATATCCAGATTGCAAATATCTTCCGCGAAACCGCGTACAATGAGAAGGTGCATGCGCAGCGCTACTTCTCATTTCTCGAAGGAGGTGATGTGGAGATCACTGCCGGTTATCCCGCCGGTGTTGTGGGCTCGACACTCGACAACCTGAAGGCTGGTGCCGTGGGTGAAAACACTGAACACACCAAGATCTACCCTGAAATGGCGGAAATTGCCGAGAAAGAGGGCCTACCAGAAGTTGCCGCATGTTACAGGAATATCGCGGCTGTTGAGGTGTGGCACGAGAAACGTTACAACAAACTCATCGAAAATGTTTCAAAAGGATTTGTATTCAAACGTGATGGGAAGGTTTTCTGGAAATGTATCAACTGCGGCCGTGTTATTGAAGCTTCTGAACCGCCGAAAAAGTGCCCTACCTGTCTGTTGCCACAGGCATGGTTTCAGATTTATGACGAAGCCTTCTAAGGAAACATGTGCAAAAACCAGCTATACAGACCCCTCTCCCGAGGGGTCTTTTTTAGTGCGGTATCCGGATTGGAGACAATCCGCTCATCGATGAGCACACCACCCTAGGATAGCACATAATCGGTCAATGCCTGGAGTTTTGATCCGACAGAATCATCTGAAGTCATAGTATTTGCGTATTGGCTGAGTCACCTTCCAGCGACACTTCAAACCCGCGGGGAATACCACGTAGTCGCCCTGCTCAATGGTCACGGTCCCCCCATCTGACTCAACCTCGGCACTTCCCTCGATGATGTAGCAGTGCTCTTCGTTTGTGTATGCCCAATCGAACTCCGATGGCTCCTTTTCCCAGATTCCCCACGATTTCAGCTTCCGCCTCTCCACCTCGTGGTCATCAATCTTGTCGATTTTAATACTATCCATCCCACTCTCCTGTCGATTATCACAATATATAACTTCCCCGAGTGCTTCCATAACTCCACTCAACTGATTTGAATCGCTACCTCGGAGAGCTCACGGAGGAACCAGTACATGACTGTTGCACCGGGGTCCTGCACACCACGGGTACGCTCACCGAATGATCGTGCCCTACCCTGTATTGAGACCATTTGGGTAGTGTTCTTCATGCCGATCTCAGCGGCAGATGCTGCAGAACTGAGTACCTGAGGTATTGTATCACCCCTTTCGGCACTTTTACGAACCGCTTCAGCTGCTGGAATAAGCGCATCGAGCAGGGTCTTGTCACCAGCCTGCGCTTTGCCCAGCTTCATGATCCCTTCCACTGCTGTTTCAAACATTGCCACCAGATCATCTGCACCGATACTCTCCCTGTCCTTTACCTTTACTCCCGCTTTTCTCATGGCTGTGGCAAAAAAGGCGCTGAAGGTTGATGGGTTTGCCTCACTGAACTCGAAACCGACCTGTTTAAGGATCTGTGAGATCTCTGTATCATCTGTATTTGTGAGGTACTCCTCCACGGCTCTGAAGCCCTTCTGTACGGTAATGCCAAGATCCCCGTCTCCGATCTCGGCATCGAGATCACGCACTTCCTTTACATGCTTCTCCTGCATCTGTACGGCAGTTACTTTGAGGACAGATTTTATATCTGCTGCGGTCATTTCCTGCTCATTCATCACACAAACCCCCTCAGGATTGCTGCAGCTGCTGAAGCAGGAATGGCGAATGGCTGGGCGCGTCGAGCAGCCTCTTCAAATCGCTGTCGAGCTTGAAGAGGGTTATGGAGGCACCCTTCATCTCCATCGAGGTTGCATACTCACCGACAAAAGGTTTATATATCTTCATACCGTGATCTTCCAGTATCATGCTTACCTTTCTAAAGATAATGAAAAGCTCCTGTGGCGCGGTAGCTCCGAGTCCGTTGATGAGCACAGAGACCTCGTCGCCCTTCTTAAAGGGGAGGTCTTCAATGACCCGCATGGTCATGATCTCGGATATCTCATCGGCAGGAAGCAGCTTGCCGCGCTGCACTCCCTTTTCGCCGTGAATACCCATACCGATCTCCATCTCATCCTCGCCTATGCTGAAGGTGGGCTCTCCTGCAGCAGGTATGGTACAGGGGCTCAATGCAACACCCATAGTTTGCGTATTGGCTATGGCCCGGTCGGTCCACCTTTTCACCTCCTCAAGAGATGCGCCCTCAGCCGCCTTTGCTCCTGCAATTTTATAGGCGTAGAATATACCGGCTATGCCCCTCCTTTGCTCTCTTTCCTCGGGAGGTGCCGATGCCACATCATCAGCACCAATGCTTGTGGCTGTTTCTATGTCCTCATCTTCGGCCATATCAGCAGCCATATCGAAGTTCATAATATCTCCGCCGTAGTTACCGTACAGATAGAGGACACCCTTCCCTGCATCCACCGCTTTTGTCAGCTCGAATATCTCATTTGAAGACGGTGAGGAGAATACGTCTCCAACTGCCGTGCCGTCGAGAAGCCCTTTTCCCGTGTACCCAAGGAAGAGCGGTAAATGCCCCGAGCCACCTCCTGTAATGATACCGACCTTTCCTTCTATCGGTGCATCGGCGAGCATAACCGTTCTCTTAGTATTAGGGGCTCTCTTCACATGATAGGGATACGCTCTGAGCATTCCCTCGAGCATCTCATCGACGACTCTTTCTGTCGTGTTGATAATCTTCTTCATCCGGGTAACCCTTTCTTTGGACTGAGAGATAGTGTGGGTGCCTTAAGGAAATGATCGCGCAATCATCAGGAGCTGACGCCCAGTTTCTTTGCCCTCTGCTGGTATTTGGCTACAAAGAAGTTTATGATCATAACGACGAGGAGCATAAACCCCCATATGAACTTCTTGAAGAAGGGGGTAAAGGCCAGAATATTGAACCCGCTCTGCAACACCTGGAGAATGATGATCCCCATCACGACACCGAGCACGGAGCCATAACCACCGTAAGGGTCGACCCCGCCGAGGATAACAACGAGAATGGCCTGAAGTAAATAGGCAGAACCATAACCCGGCCTCATGGAGTTCACCCGCGAGATCATGATTACCGAGGAGACACCGGCCATCAGACCAGTTAGCATGTAGGTCTTGATCAGTACGCTATCGTTGTTCACACCGGCAAACTTGGAAACTGTGGCATTGGAGCCCACCATAAACATACTCAGGCCCAGTTTCGTTTTGTTGAGGAACAGGGCGATGAGCAGGGCAACCCCAATGAATATGATAAAGGGCATGGGTATGACACCCACCTGCCCGCTGCCGATGAAAAGGAATTTCTCCGGAAAGGTAGAAATTCCATGACCCTCTGTGATTGCAATAGCTATTCCGAGAAACAGGCCCTGTGTGCCGAGGGTGGCGAGTATGGGTGGAACACCGAATTTGGCGATGACAACGCCATTCAGAAGCCCGCACAGTACGGAGAGGCCCAAAG
The DNA here is from genome assembly GCA_965603595.1 of uncultured bacterium. Taxonomy (GTDB): domain Bacteria; phylum Spirochaetota; class B62-G9; order B62-G9; family DRHN01; genus JAGLSF01. Next base: position 9,500 of record CBFDDP010000022.1, on the reverse strand, counting down.
CAACGACAACTGCAAAGGCCATCATGACAAATACCTGGCTACCGGCCATTTCTGGGGTGATAAGGTTTTTCAGTATGAGCGCTGCTATAACTCCCGTCAAGTTGGTAATGGAAACAACTGAGAGATCGATACCCCCCGTGATCATGGCAATCATCATGGCTATGGCGAGGAGTCCGAATTCCGGTATCTGGCTGAACATAGACTGGAAGTTGAGAAGGCGCAGGAACTTGTCGGGCAGAGCCACCGACATGATGGCGGTCAGCACGATCATCATGATGAAGAGCGTCCATATCTTGGAGTGTCTGCCGAACACGTGTACCCTCCCTTTACAGTTCTTCCGTATACACCACACGCTGCTGTGAGCGCCGCAGGCTCTGATAGTAGGTGATGCTCACACCGACGATGATGATCAAGCCCACGAAGAACTGGTGCCAGAACGACGACAGGCCGATGAGGACCAGGTTCTTCTGGATCGCCACGATCAGGGCCACACCCAGCAGAGTACCCAGTATGGATCCCGATCCGCCGGTTATACGGGTACCCCCTAGCACAACCGCGGCGATGACGTTGAGTTCCTCCCCCACGATAGACAACGTCGGCGACGCGTACCGGATCATGGACACGTGCATGATTGCCATGATGCCGGCTAAAAACCCCACGTAGCAGTAGATGAAGAACTGGGTGCGGGTTATGTTGAATCCCGCACGCTCCGCGGCCTCCCTGTTGCCGCCGATTGCGTAGATGCCCCTGCCGAGCATGGTGTATCGCAGGATGATCCATGTCATCAGGACCACCCCGAGAACGATGAGCACGTAGACCGACAGGCCGAACTTGGTGCCGTCCTCTCTGACCAGGGTGAATATCTTGGTTAGACCGAAGGTCTTGAAACAGTCGGGAATCTGGCCCGTGTAGTAGGGAAAGGAACCGACGAACTCAAGAAGACCCCCGTGGAAAAAGCTCAGGGTCCCCAGGGTCGTAATCAGAGTCGGAAGCCTGAAAATCGATATGAGAAAGGCGTTGATGGAACCCAGAGCGATGCCCGTCATGCAGGAAATGAGAAAGGCCAGGGCCAGGTTGTCTATGCCATAGGTGACGAGCGTCTTCACGGCTATGTACTGAGCGGAGATTGCGACGGCAGTGAAGGAGACATCAATACCCCCCGAGAGAAGCACGACGAATACGCCGATGGCCAGAATCGCCATGCCGGCGCTGCTATGGGCGAGATCGAACATGTTCTCGATGGACAGAAAGCTGGGATTGATAATGGTAACCACCAGTGAAAACCCGAGGAGCACCAGGAAGACGAAGGTTTCGTTGTGCTTTAGCAGGGATCTGTAGTTGTAGGACTTGATCGAATCAAACAGCTTCATGGGCTTCCTTCCTGCTCATTGTGCTGAATACCTCCTCCTCGGTCACGCCGGTCACGTCCCTCACTTCGTCGATGATCCGTCCCCTGCTCATGATGAGCACACGGTTACAGTTCTGAAGCACCTCGGGAATCTCGTCTGAGATGATGACGATGCCCAAGCCACTCTCCGCCAGACCCCGCACGATCTGGTGAATTTTCGCCTTGGAGGCGATATCCACACCAATGGTCGGCCCGTCAAGGATGAATACCTTGGGATTCGTGGCGAGCCACTTGGCGAGCACCAGCCGCTGCTGGTTGCCTCCGGACAGGCTCTGGGCCGGCGATTCGACACTCGGCGTCTTAACCTCGAGCCTGTTCACCCACTTGTGCACCAGCTCCTCTCTTTTATTACTGCTGATGAATCCGAATTTGTTGAGCAGCTTCTCGAGAATGGTGACGATGATGTTCCTGCTGATGGAGTGCTCGATGAAAAGCCCCTGGTTCAACCGGTCCTCCGGAAGATACCCGATGCCCGCGTCCATTGATTCCTGCGTGTTCTCGACGGTGACTCTCTCACCCTCGATCAAAATTTCTCCTGAATCCGCCGGAAACATGCCGAAGAGAGCGAGGGCGAGCTCCGATCTCCCCGACCCGAGCAGACCGGTGATACCGAGTATCTCACCTGCTCGAAGCGAGAAACTGATATCCTTGAAATTACGGCTTTTGGACAGATTTCTAACCTCGAGCAGGGGTGCCTTTTCTTTTTTCTTCCCGTCGAAGGAGTAGATTGTGCTCTCGACCTTCTTGCCTGTCATGAGGTAGACGAGCCTGTCGTTGTCGAGCTCCTCGGTTTTGTAGGTGCCGACCATCTTCCCGTCCCGCAGGATGCTCACCCGCTCGGCGATCTCAAACACCTCACTGAGCTTGTGGCTTACGAAGAGGGTACAGATGCCCCGTTTCTGTAAGTCGGTAATCACGGTGAAAAGGCGATCGATCTCGTCTTTGGTAAGGGATGATGTTGGTTCATCCATGATGATCAACTTCGCATCCTGCGTCAGTGCCCGTGAAATGGCAACGAGCTGCTTGGATGCCACGGATATGTTTTCAACCCGTTCGTCCAGATTCAACTTTTCACCGATTTCCGCCAGTGCCTTCTCAGCGATGTCCCTGATATCCTGCCAGTTGATAACCTTGCTGTTGCGCTCAATCTCCTGGTTGAGGGATATGTTCTCAGCCACGGTCAGGTTGGGAAAGAGGGAGAGGTCCTGATAGATGATCTGTATCCCCTCCCGGATTGAATCAATGGCATGCAGGTGAGCGTGTGCCTTGCCACTGATTATGATATCACCCGTGTCCTGTTTTTCAACACCCGCAACAATCTTTATAAGTGTCGATTTTCCCGAGCCATTTTCACCCACCAGGCAGTGGATTTCACCCTGTTTGATATTCATGCTGACCGTATCAAGGGCCTGCACACCCACATAGGCTTTACTGATATCTCGAACTTCGAGAAATTTTTGGGCCATGACCTCTGCTTCTTCCTCCAGTATAAATACCGGCTTTCTCCAGTGTTCATACTGGCATGCACCACCTACAAGTCGAAGGCTTAATGTGTATATTGGATATAATAGTACAGTAATAATGAATCTGAAGAAACAAAAAAAGGATAACCGGGGATCTTATTGCCCCCCGGTTAGCCATCTTTGGTTATTCAATGGAGTTAGAGTTTCCAGCTGCCGTCCGGATTCTTCCAGTCGTCCAAATTATCCTTGTTCACGTCAACCCACGCGGATCCGTAGACGACAGGCACACCGGCATCGTTGTACTGAATAGTGATGCTCTCATAACCCGGCTTGCCGAGATTGTCGCCTTCCTTGATCTCGATGCCCTTGAGAGTCTGGAGCGCGATGTATGCGGTGACATAACCGGCATTGGCGGGTACCCAGAAGTGGAAGGACTGGGACGCGCCGCTCAGGATGTACTCACCCGTCACCGAGGGCAGCCCCGTTCCAAAGGAAGCCATCTTGCCGACGAGCCCCTTCTCCTCGATGGCCTGGGCCGCGCCGGGCTGGGTTGACATGGCGCTTCCCATGATTGCCTTCAAGTTCGGGTATTTCTTGATCAGCTCGAGGCTTTTTTCGTAGGCCATCTGGGTGTTTTCCTGCTCCTCGATCCGCGAGGTGACCATTTCGAGACCGGGATACTTCTCCTTGGCCTGCGCCTCTTCACCATCGACCCACTCGTTGTGGGTGACCGAGGTGAGGTGACCGACGAAGGGCACCCACTCGCCCTCTTCACCGCACCACTCGGCCAGCACGTCCATCATGTGCCGCCCGAAGGCGAAGTTGTCGAAGGCCTCCAGGTCGTAGCTCACCTGCCTCTGGGTTGAAGCCTCGTGGGTGAAGGTCAGGATGCCGGCGTCGTTCGCCTTCTTGAAGGCAGGCACCAGCGATTCGGGGTCATTGGGAACCACCAGGATCGCATCGACTCCCTTTGCGATCAAGTCTTCGATCAATGCCACCTGTGCAGCCGGGTCTGCCGTATCGGCGCCGATCTGATAGGCGTTGACCTCGTCGAACTTGTCGTTGAACTCTTCGACGCCCAGCCGCATGTTGGTAAACCACTGTACACCCTCGAGCTTCACCACCATAACGATCTCGAAGACGTCCTTGTCACCTTCCCCCTTTCCTGCGGCAATGAGTACACCAGCAATCATTGCCAAAAAGACAAGCAAAATAATTAACTTCTTCATACGTATCCTCCCTAAGTTTTTAGTACTAAGAATATCAACATTGACAAGAGTGATGTCAATAAAAAAATTGACAACTGTTTAACTATAAAGGAGATTCCATGGACAAACCTCTATGAAGACGCTAGCCTGCGGAGTTGAGTGCTCATCTGGGGGCAGCGTGTAAAAAGATACACTGTCTACAGCTGTTTGAAATGCACTGCGTCGGCAGGCATATCGAGAAGCTCCTTCAGCTCAGCATCCAGCTTCATGAGCGTCACGGTCACTCCAGCCATCTCAAGGGATGTGAAATAATCTCCAACGTAGGACCGGTAGATCGAAATATTCTTATCCTCCAGTATTTTTCCCACCTTGCGGTACAGTATGTACAGCTCCATGAGCGGTGTTGATCCGAGCCCCGAGATGAGCAGGCACAACTCGTCACCGGACTGCATGGGCAGATCGGGAAGTACAATATCCATCATCATCTGTGCGACCTCATCAGCAGGTCTTATATCCATCTTCTCGATGCCGGGCTCGCCATGATGCCCGATACCCACCTCCATCTCGTTTTCACCCAGTGTGAAATTCGGTTTTCCCACCGCAGGTATGATGCAGGGCGAAAGACCCACTCCCATGCTTCTCGTGTTGTTAATTGCCTTCTGAGCGGAAGCTATAACTTCCTCGAGGGTACCGCTCTTCTCCGCCCTCGCTCCACCGATTTTCCACATAAGAATCTCCCCCGCTACGCCTCTCCTGTCAGCCTCTTTTCCTTTCGGTGCCGAGGGCACATCGTCATTGGCAATGACTTGTTTTACGGTTATGCCGTCATCCTCTGCCATATCCACAGCCATATCAACGTTCATGACATCACCTGCATAGTTCCCGTACAGGCAGGCCACACCCCTGCCGCCATCGGCAGCCTTGAAGGCATGATAGAAAGCATGTGCGGGAGGAGAGGTAAAGATCTCGCCAACAGCCACCGCATCGCACATACCCTTCCCCACATAGCCTATGAAGGCCGGTTTATGCCCCGACCCGCCTCCCGTGACGATTCCCACCTTTCCTTTGACAGGCGCATCCTGAGAGGCCACTACTCTTGCCTCCTGCAGGAAGCGAACGTTTTTATTTGCCATCACGTAGCCCTCGACCATCTCATCTACCACCACATTCGGATCGTTTACGAATTTTTTCATGTGCTCACCTCCTCTACAGCATATACCGTCACATAAAAATATGGAGAACTGTACCAGTAGGGTCTTCAGGACTCACAGATACTGTGTAATGCTTTTACCCATTGAAGTGAGGATGAGATAGCAGGATGCAGCCCCTGCATCAATAGTCCCCTTAGAACGCTCACCGAGCCTGCTGGACCGTCCCTTCTTAGCCACCATCTCCTTTGTCGATTCCATGCCTCTCCTTGCTGCAGCCATCATCTCATCTATCGATTCACCTAAATCTTTGCCCGACGCGGCTGCCTTTTCAAATGCCTCCTTTGCTGCAGACAGGGTATCAACGAGAGTCTTGTCTCCAACTTCGGCGCCACCCCGCCTGACCACTCCTTCAAGAGCACCTGTGAGCATGTTGGAAACATCGACAATTTCGAGTTCCTTTTTTCCCTGAACGGCCTTTCCCATATTCATAAAAAATGTGCCGTAGATCGGTCCCATGGCACCCCCGATATGGGTGAGCAGGGTCATTCCCACATAACTGAGGAGACTCCCGAGGTCATCAGGCTGTCGGTCTAGATCGGCCCTGACCATGGAAAAACCTTTTGCCATGTTGATGCCGTGGTCCCCGTCACCAACCGCTCCGTCGATTTCACTGAGCCATACCTTGTTCTCATCAATCACTGCGACGATACCACGCACCAGTTCTCTCGCATTGATTTCCTTCGTCATGGCAGCCTCCCGCCTCGCTCAGTCGTTGAAGATCGCATCCCGAATAACCATCTGAGAATTACCCGCATCAAGTGAGAGCATGGCTGCCCGAAGCTGCTTTTTATCGATCCTGTCCAGTATTCTTTCAACACTTCGCAGGTTCTTTATACACAGATCGGCCGCCACTGTACCATCCATCCGGAAGGGAAAGATATCGAGGCCTATCCAGCCGTCATATTTCATCTCATCGAGATAGAACATGAACTCCACGGACTCCTGCAGATGAACGCTGACGGCGATAAGATCGTCGTCCCAGTCACCATATGCGTCGTTCATGTGCACGTTAAACAGCTTGCCGTTCATCTGCAGCAGTACCGCAGACTCTGCCGGTTTTTCCTTTGCCATAAGCGAATGACCGAAGTCTATGACACAACCAACTGTATCACCACATTCCTTCGCAAGATAGAGCGCCTTGCCGACAGCCCCGATGCTCATATACTTGCGCGGTTCCTTCAACTTGTATTCGAGGCAGATTTTCATATCTTTATTGTAATCCGCGATCTCGATGATGCTTTCACGCAATCTACTCCAGTGATCACGATAATCTAACTGGAAGGAATAATCGTACCCGTCGCTTCCAAGCCAGAGTACAACCGCCGGGCAAGCGAGCTCTGCCGCGAGATCGACTGTTCTTTTGCAGAGATCGATAGCATCCTGCCGTACAGTTTTTTGTGTATGTGTTATTGAGCCTAGTTTGTACTTCCTGTCTCCGAATGTATTTGCCAGAATCGAAGTGAGCTGCAGTTTGTTTTCGGTGAGCCATTGTTTGAAATCGATCACATCAATACCATCGAGCTGTGATGAGATGACCTCTACACCATCAATGCCGTCGACACTCCCCGCACGGTTCACCACTTCGTGCAGTGTCACTTCCTTGCCGACATATCCGCCGGGAAGAAATCGGTCGGCTGCACCGCCCAGCGCCCAGAGACCCGCTGCATATTTAAACATGTCACACTCCTTTCCAAAAAAGGTTCACCGTATTATTACCGGCCGTTGATCCGTTGTCAAGAAAATCATCCTCTGGCGTCCTGAAATATATTGATTTATTGAAGACCCATACATATTTTAGACGGTGTCCTGGGTAGGCCACCCTGCCTCCCCTCCAGATTCGGTGCGTTACATAATCCTGTATTATTTATCTTCATTCTACAATACTCTCCACAGGGAGGAAGGATATTGGCCAAGACACATGATGAACTCGTACAGAGGGCCCATGAACTGGGATTTGCATACGAAAAGGAGTACAGGGGCTGTTCACAGTGCACTATCGCCGCTGTGCAGGACACCCTGGATGTACGAAACGATTACATCTTCAAGGCGGGAAGCGGTCTTGCAACAGGAGGGGGACTTCTCAGGGTCGGGCTTTGCGGTGGATACTCCGGCGGGGTCATGATGATGAGCAGTTTCTTCGGCCGGTCCCGTGACAGCATCGATAACGACCGGGAGAACAAGTACTGCTCCTTTCACATGGCCGTGGCCCTTCACAATCTTTTCAAGGACAATTACGGGAGCGTAATCTGCAGGGAAATCCACGAAAGGATTTTCGGCCGCAGCTTCGATCTCTGGGATGATGAGGAGCATAAGGCCTTCGAGGAGGCGGGCGCACACAGGGACAAATGTACCACGGTGGTTGCAGATGCCTCGATGTGGACGACGGAGCTGATTCTGGAGGAGATCCAGAAGCGAGGATTGACACTGAACGATTTCTCATATCTAAAATATCCAACCTGAAATACTGTTCAAGGAAAGGACATTCACAATGAGCAACCCGATAAAGGTCAGTCCCTCCATCCTATCCGCCGATTATGGAAACCTCGGTGAGGAGGCACTGCAATCTGAGAAAGCCGGTGGTGTGGAACTTCACGTAGACATCATGGACGGGCATTACTGTCACAACTACGCCTTCGGTATCCATGCCATCACTGCGCTGAAAAAGTATGTGAGTATTCCCATTGTCTCACATCTCGAGATAGATAATCCGGACGTCTTCATCGAGGACTTTGCCCGTGCGGGGAGCGATATGATCGTGGTACAGGAGGATACCTGCCCTCATCTCCCCCACACCATAGCGACTATCAGGAAACAGGGTGTCAGGGCAGGTGTCGGGGTAAACCCCGATAGGGGATACGAGAAGTTCGATGTGAACCCGGAAATTCTCAGGGAGATCGATCTGCTCATCGTGCTTTCAGTGTATCCGGGATTCGGGGGCCAGCCCTTTTCACCCATCACGATTCCCAAGATCGAGCAGGCCGTCAAACTCAGGGAACAGCACGGTGCGCACTACGACATCGGTGTCGACGGATGTGTCAACATCAAGACGGTTCCAGACATCGTCCGGGCCGGAGGCAACTACCTCATCGCAGGTTCAAGTGTGTTCAACGGCAACATCCCTGAAAATGTAGAAACACTTAAAAAGTTGGGTGAGGAGTACCTTGACAAAACCATCGTGTAATTATTACTGCTCAATGAAAGAGGTGCATTCATGAAAGCTGCAGCGTTCATAGGAAAACAGGACATACAACTGGTGGACGTGGAAGGTCCAAAGGCAGGTGATGATGGAGTCCTCATTGAAGTGCATGCATGCGGAATCTGCGGCTCAGACATCCATGTGTACAACTCAGACCTGCTTACTGAGGATTCTACAAAGATAATTGATGACTACCGTATCATCGGACACGAGTTCACCGGCGAGGTCGTAGAGGTGGGGAGAAATGTTGAAAATTTCAAGGTTGGTGACAGGGTGGCAAGCGTCCATAACAAGGGCGGTATGGCCGAATATGTGGAAATTCCAGGTGACCGGTTGGGGAACCTCTTCAAGCTTCCCGACAGTCTCAATTTCATCACCGCCGCCACTCTGGAACCCATGTGCAATCCCATGCACTCCTATCACCTGCGGGAGCCGAAGGACGGGGAAACGGTGGCCATTCTCGGTGCCGGCATACTGGGACTCGGCTATCTGCAGATTGTAAAGGCCTATAGTAGGGTACAGACCATCATCGTGGATGTCTCCAACAGGAGGCTGGAAACAGCGCGCAAGATCGGCGTGGATATTCCCATCAATGCCCGTGAGGAAGATGCGGTGAAGAAGATCAAGGATATTACAGGCGAGCACCTGGTCCGTTATCAGGAAAAGACTGCCGGAGGCTGTGATGTCACGGTGGACTGCGCAGGGCTAGCCCTCACCTTCAATCAGAGCCTCGAGCTGCTTAAGCCGGAAGGCGGATCCGCTGTGATTGCCGCTGTATACGAGGAGAAAGTCACTATCGACCCGAACATGGTCATGTTCAAGTATATGAACATATTCGGTTCAATGGGCTATTATCCAAGCGAATCAGCAGAAGCGCTTTCACTCATTGCCGAGGGCAGGGTAAACAGGGACCTGCTCATCTCCCATACATTGCCGCTTTCAGATGTGGCAGAGGGCTTTGCGCTGCAGGCAAATCCCGCCGAATCGATGAAGGTGATCATTACCATGAAATGA
>CBFDDP010000021.1:0-31982 GCA_965603595.1 uncultured bacterium | reverse complement strand
AATTCCACCGCTGAAAAGTCTGTCACGCCTTCGATGTCTTCACCTCCTGCAAAGATGCCCGTGGTTCTGAACTTCTTGAGATTGCCAACCAGATAGATGAGAAAGCCTATGAACAGTGAAGCGATGATGAGACCGGTCACCGCGCCGGAGCTCCACACACCTCCATATTCGAATTCTCCGACAAGCGGTACGATGAGTTTTGGCACCACATATTTGGTAGCAAATACACCGAAACCTACGCAGATGGTGGCTATGATAATCATGGGAAGCCACATGAAAATGCTCACCTCTTTCACATCCCTCAGGCCTTCCTTCCTCCTGCCCAGGAATATGCCGGAGATGAACTTGATGAAGCTTGCCAGGGTCAATGCCGAACCGAAAACGGCCAGGACCAGCCAGATGATCCACACCTTGTTCGCCGGACCGCTGTTCTTGCCGAAGTCGATGATCCCCTGATAGATGATCCATTTCGATGCAAAGCCGTTGAAGGGGGGGACGCCCGAGATGGACATGGCGCATATGAGTGCCGAGATAAAGGTCAGGGGCATTGCTGTGGAAAGTCCTCCCACGTCTTCCAGGTTGTCCTTCTCTGTTCTCTTCTCAACGCTTCCCGCGGAGAGGAAGAGCCCGCTCTTGTACAGGGCATGGTTTATCATGTGAAAGAGACCGCCTGCCATGCCGATCGGTGTGCCCAGACCGAGACCCGTTACCATGTAACCGACCTGGGACACCGCGTGGTACCCCAGTAGCCTCTTGTAGTTGTGCTGTATGAGGGCCATCAGTACGGCTGTGATGATGGTGACCACTCCAATGATGAGCAGGGTGAGATGGAGCCAGGGGTTGAGAATGAACAGGGACATGCATATTCTCGCGAGGAAATATATCCCCAGGAGTTTGTCAAGAGATGCCGGGAGGAGCGCCGATGAAGAAGCGGGTGCCGTTTCTGCATAGTCGGGTACCCATGAGTGAAGGGGAAAAGCCCCAGCCTTGGTTAGGGCACCGATGAGAAGCGTGATAAAGGCGATGACGCCAAGGGCATTGTTGGTGGGTACCTGAGTTCCCGAGATTCTGAGGCTTCCGGAGAGCACCCACAGAAGTCCTATGCCGAAGATCATAATCGAATCGGAGGCGCCGATGAGTATGAAGCTCTTCTTCGCTGCAGCGGAACTTTTCTCGTCTCCAGACTTGATCAGCTTGTAGAGGGTCAGCCCCAGGACACCCCAGAACGTGATGAAGAGGATGAAGTGGTCTGAAAGTGCAGCTCCTGTGGATGCTCCAATGGTGATAAGGAAAAAGGAATAGTAGTTGAGCACTCGCTTCTTCCTCGTTATGTAGACGAGGGAATAGATAGAAATCATGACACCGAAGAATCCGATGAAGAGGGTTACCGTTTTGCTGAGACTGTCGCTGTTGAAGGTGATGAGCCCTCGTACGGCATCACTTCCTTCAGTGAGCTGCGGTAGCAGTGTTATGTACAGGGTCTGATTGGGAGATGCAAAGAGCTTGTATGAGAAGTAAAGCGCGATTCCTGATACAATGACTGTGATGATGCCCTTGACAATCTTTGCCCTTTCGGGAAACAGAAAGAGGATGATTCCAGCCGCAATCGGTAATAGAATAATAGGGTACAGGATGTTCATATTATTCCCTTCATTATAATTGACAACAATTTAACAATATACGGGAAGTAATAACCCACTTCGCAACGGCTATCCACTGTCACAGAACAGATACCATTTGGTAATTCAATCACTGCTAAAAAGATTGCGTGAGAAGGAGTCACACTGATGTGTTACGCCTAGATGCGTGGTGGGCAACCTGATGCTTCGAGGTATAAGACCCTCGAGTTTACCTCTCTTGAAACACCCTAAGCTAGGCCCACGAACAGGGATTGAAAACCATCATTTCTCAATTGGTCACTAATTTTACAGGAATCTGAAAATGGTGTCAAGTAATTTTTGTCAAGATGAATATTGGGCTAAAAAAATGCTTGACAACACTTTTTCTGTCAGTGTAGAATGGCATCGCAACATTACCTGTTCTTTAAAACTGTACGTCTTACAACAGTTCTTACTTAACTATTCTGCAGCAGAAAAGATCTTTGATTGTATGACGATCAAGTAACTGTTCTGCAACCCCAGCGTTCCACTCATTGATCGTCAGACAGGTCGGGTGTGTTGATCTGTACGGAGCTCGCGATTGCACTTTAAGGTAACTGATTATGTATCCTCTATCGCCCAGAAGCGATAGGGGAGATATTATTGCACACAAATCGTTAAATTGTTAACAAACATGTTTTCGATCTTTAAAATCAAAGGATGACTGTTCGATCTATGGCTGCATATCTATTATCTCGAGAAGGATTGTTTGATCTCCTCACCAGGCTCCAGGAGAGTTACTCGGTGTTCATACCTGTGAGGAAAGGGGAAAAACGCTTCTTCACGAAGTTTGAACCTCCTCCACCTCCCGGGGGGTCATCTGAATGGATGGAGAACGGTCAGTATGCAATCGGGGAGGTAAGAACCTTCGAACCTCTGAAAATATTCTATCTCCGATCACGAGAAATGGTGGCGGACGGGTTCGAAGATGCTGTCCCGCGATCGGAGCAGAAACCCTACTGCATTGTTGGCGCCAAGGCGTGCGATCTCAAGGGATTCAAGGTGCAGGACAGGGTTTTCAGAGATGACGAGTACAAGGATCCATTCTACGTACGTGAACGTGATGAGAACCTCATAATATCAAGCGACTGCACATTTGCTCTCGACACCTGTTACTGCCTTGCCCTCCATGTCAATCCCTATCCCGAAGACAACTTTGATATCAATCTGTCAGAATTGAGCAGCGGCTACGTGGCAGAGTATGGTTCCGAGAAGGGTGAAAAGCTCATCAATGACAACGCATCGCTGTTCAACGAGGTGAAACCTGAGCTCATCACCGAACGCGACAATCAGAGGAAGCGGGTTGTTAACGAAGTGAAGAAGAATATCAAGGATAACGATATCCCGGACCAGGACAGTCTGGGAGGGGCAATCGAAAAGAATTTCGATGCACCGATCTGGAAAGAGGAGGCTGAGACATGCGTTGAATGCGGCGCCTGCAACATGATCTGCCCCACCTGCCACTGCTTCCTCATGTATGATCAGATGGATGAACAGCGCATGGCCCGCCTGCGTGTATGGGACTCCTGTATGATAAAGGATTTTGCGCGGGTTGCGGGTGGAGCCAATCCCAGGGACCACCTGTGGATGAGACTTCGAAACAGGTTCGAGAAGAAGTTCGATTATTTTCCAAAGATCAGCGATATATATGCCTGCACGGGATGCGGGCGGTGCATATCCGCCTGCCCTGCAAAGATAGATATCAGAAGGGTATTGAAAAGGCTCGTTGAAAATGTATAACAGTCACAATCCTTACAGGCCGATTGAAACAGAGGTACTCGACGTCATCACTGAAACCCCTACGATCAAGACGCTGAAGCTGAAGCCGAAGGAACCTCTCGAATTTGAGACGGGACAATTTATTGAACTTACGGTACCGGGTGCGGGCGAAGCACCCTTCACCCCATCATCGAAGCCCCTTATCAAGGGTACCATCGAGGTGAGCGTCATGCGGGTGGGGAAGGTCACCGAGCGAATCCATGAGTTGAAAAAAGGAGAAACGGTCGGTCTGCGCGGCCCCTTCGGCACCGGATATCCAATGGATGATTTCAAGGGCAGAGAGGTTCTGGTGGTTGGAGGCGGGTGCGGTTTTGCGCCACTGCGAAGCCTGATGTATGAGTTCTTCGAACACTCAGGCGAGTTCAAGAGCCTCTTTTTCAGGGGCGGATGCAAAACCCCGAAGGATTTTCTCTACAGGAAGGAGATAGAGGGCTGGTCACAGCGTGACGATCTCGATGTGAGGCTTACCGTTGACGAGGGGGACGGTGAGTGGAAGGGCAACGTGGGTGTGGTGACAACCATACTCGACGGAATCCCCATAAACCATGCAGAGGGAATCGCCATTGTGTGCGGCCCGCCCATCATGATGAAATTTGCCACCAAGAAACTGCAGGAGCTGGGCTTCAAGGATACAAATCTCTACCTCTCCATGGAGAAGAACATGTCCTGCGGCCTCGGCAAGTGCGGCCACTGCAGGATTGGTACCTACTATGCCTGCAAGGACGGACCGGTATTTCGATACGATAAGATCAAGAGCTTTCCCAATATTTGGGATTGAGGGTGCAATCTATGTCGACAAGCGCTGAGCAGCTTCATCAGGGAAAAATCAACATGGAGCCGAAGAAGGGCTCTGATGTAAGGCTATTCATCGATCTCGATGTCTGCAGTACGGGAGAGTGCAGGGAGTGCGAGATACAGTGCAGCTACTTCTATCATACAGCCAACAACGGGGTTGTTTCCATAGCAGAGCTTGCCACCTATTTTCTTGTCTGCCGCAGATGCGAGGACCCGCACTGTGTTTCCGCGTGTCCGGTCGAGGCACTGGAGCAGCAGACCGAGAAGGACAAGCTCCTGATCAGGCACAACATGCGCTGCATCAGCTGCAAATCCTGCTCCCTTGCATGTCCCTATGGGACCATTTACCCGGAAAACGTTCCCTATATCATACATGTGTGCGATTTTTGTCTCGATCGACGCAACCAGGAGGACGAACCGCTCTGTGTGAAGACATGCTCGTACGATGCGCTGAGCCTGAAAAGCGCTGAAGAGGAGTTGCCCGAAAACACCTTCTATGTGGGTGATCACCTCATCGTTCATTCCACACACTGGGAAAGAGAGAAGGCGTAATGTATATTGTGAATCTCGTTCTATACGGCGTTATTCTCACCGCATTCATCGGACTCATCGCGAGCTGGATCGACCGCAAGGTAACAGCCCGAATTCAATACCGTGTGGGACCTCCTTTTCTGCAACCCTTTCGGGATATAATGAAGCTTCTTGGAAAGGAGACGTTGATACCTGCCGGGTCCTCGAGGGCGGTATTCATACTCGCTCCCATGATCGGTTTCGCATCCGTGGCTATGGCTTCCACCATCCTATGGGTAAACAGCAGCGCGTCCAGCAGCGGCTTTCTCGGGGACATACTCGTTGTCATCTATCTGCTCGCCATACCATCGATCTGCATCATGCTCGGTGGGTTTGCCTCTGGAAATCCCCTGGCCCGTGTCGGTGCCTCCCGTGAGATGAAACTTTTATTGAGCTATGAGCTTCCCTTCATACTTGCCGTCCTGGTTCCCATTATCAAGTCCGATTTCTCGCTCAAACTCGGAGAGATACTTACATTCCAGACACAGAGCGGCGCGTTTGCGTTGAGCGTGTCGGGCATACTCGCACTCATCGTGTTTGTTCTGGTGATGCAGGCGAAGCTTGCCTTCGTCCCTTTCGACATACCCGAGGCGGAAACGGAGATCATCTCAGGACCACTCACCGATTATTCCGGGACGAGCCTTGCCCTGTTCAAGCTGATGAAGAACATGCTGCTCTTCACACTCCCCTTTTTCCTGGTAATACTGTTTCTGGGGGGGTTTCACCTGAATGGTATACGGATACTCTACAGTGTCCTCAAATACATAGCCATACTGGTGGTGATTACGGTTATCCGGAACACCAACCCACGCCTGCGTATCGACCAGGCGATGAAGTTTTTCTGGGGGCCGGTAACCGCGGTTGCCGTCGTTGCAGTTATCTTTGCGTTACTGGGGATGTGAAATGAGCTTTGCCGTAAATGCCCTGCTGAAATCACCGTGGGTGTTTCACCTTTCCACGGGGAGCTGTAACAACTGTGATATTGAGGTTCTCGACTGCCTTACACCGCGCTTCGATATAGAACGGTTCGGAATGCTTCTTGTGGGGAGTATCAAGCATGCTGACGTGCTCCTTGTAACGGGCTCCTGCAACCGCAAATCCGCGGGAAGGTTGAAAACACTGTACGAACAGGCTCCGCAGCCCTGTGTGGTGGTTGCAATCGGCGAATGTTCGCTCTCGAGGGGTATGTTCATACACAGCTACAACTGCCCTGTTCCGCTCGACAAGATCATACCCGTCAGTGTGTACATACCCGGCTGCCCGCCAAAGCCCGAGGCGATCATCGGGGGTGTGGTAAAACTCATTCAGAAGGTGAAGGGAACATGAGAACGCGGGAACAGGTACTTAAGGACCTTCAGACACGGTTCAAGGACGATATCGTGGACCTTTTTGACAAGTCGCCCAAACGGGTGTACATGGAGATAAAGCCTGAATCCATCAGACGGGTCGGGTTGTACCTATTCAAGGATCTCGGGGCACGTTTCAATATCGCGTCAGGTGTGGACGCGCGCAGCCATATTGAGATTCTCTACCACTTCTCCCTGGAGTACATCAACCTGCTCATCTCTCTGCGGGTGAAGCTCGACAGGAAAAAACCCTCGATCGACTCTCTGGCCAACTCTTTCAAGGCTGCAAACTGGATCGAACGTGAGATGAACGAGCTTCTCGGCATCGAGTTCAAGGGCCATCCGGAGATGAAGAGGCTGCTCCTGGCGAAGGAGTGGCCGGAAGGGGTGTATCCGTTGAGAGCGGATTACAAGGAGTGGGACAAGAATGCAATCAGAGATAGGGGTGTGTGATGGCTAAATCGGTAATACCCATTGGACCCTGGCATCCCTTGCAGGAGGAGCCCGAATTTTTCATGCTCACCGTGGATGGTGAGACGGTTGTGGATATCGAGGTGAGCATCGGCTACAACCACCGGGGTATTGAGAAGCTTTCGGAACGAAAATCCTTCGATCAGTCGACCTTTGTGATCGAACGTATCTGCGGCATCTGCTCCACCTCCCATCCCTTTGCCTATACGAGGGCAGTGGAGGATGTCATAGCCGTCGAAGTTCCCGACAGGGCAAAGTTTATTCGCACCATCGTTGCGGAACTTGAACGCATTCATTCGCATATGCTCTGGGCCGGCCTTGCCGGCCACTTTCTGGGGTACAACACGGTGTATCACTGGGTGTGGAAGTTGCGGGAAGAGATCCTCGACGTTTGTGAGATCCTGACGGGGAACCGAAACAACTACGCCATATTCAAGCCGGGCGGGGTCAGGCGTGATTTTAACGTGGACGACATACCACTCGTTCTCAAGAAGATAGACGGCATCATACCCACGGTGGACCGGCTGAAGAAGGCCATTCTCGACGACCCGGTGCTCCACGCCCGGCTGAAGGGAATCGGCATCCTCACAAAGGAGGAGGCAATCGACTACAGCGCCCTCGGGCCCACATCGAGGGCATCGGGTGTTGCACGGGACGTGCGTAAGGACGCACCCTACGGGGCCTACGACCGGGTGGACTGGGACATGATCGTCACCGAGAACGGTGATGTCTTTGACAAAGTCGTCGTGCGGGTGCTCGAGATCTATGAGTCAATAAGGATCATTAAGGCCTGCATCGCAGAGCTTCCCGGTGGCGAGATCGACCTCAATATCAAGGACATTCCACCCGGCGAGGGCATAGGCGCGCATGAGGCGCCCCGCGGCGAGACCTTTCACTACGTCCGCAGCGACGGAACCAATCGTCCTGCCAGGCACAAGGTGCGCGCCCCCACATTCATGAACCTGCCGACCTACAAGGCGACTGTCATCGGCGAGACGATCTCGGATGCAACCATCATACTTGCGGCCATCGATCCCTGCTACTGCTGCACTGAGAGAATGGCGGTACGCGATGTAAAGGGGAAGAGGCTGTTCGGGGGGCCCGACCTGGTGAAACTCTCACAGGAGAAGACCGCAAGAATGAAGAGGGAGATGGGGATACCATGAAATTACCGAAAGCACGCGAGCTCGTGGAAGCAATAAAGGCCCTCGTGGTGGGGCCCTACACCTCCAAATTTCCCTACAAACCGCATGTTCCGTACAAGAGCTTCAGGGGACAGCCGAAGTACGATCCCGACAAGTGTGTTGGCTGTCTCGCCTGTGAGCATGTATGTCCCGTTGAGGCGATCGGGCATGAGGACATTACCGACGGTGGAGAAGCGAAGCGAGTGATGTACCACTACACCGATACCTGCATATTCTGCGGAACCTGCGAGCTGGCCTGCATCGCCGATAATGAGGGGATAAAGTTGTCCAATGACTGGGAGCTGGCCTTCTTCGACCGGAAAACCGAATCCTTCGAAACAATCGATAAAGAGCTTCAGCTCTGCGAGGTATGTGGCGAGGTCATTGCCTGCAAGGATCATCTGCAATGGATATCAGAGAGAATAGGTGAGCTGAGCTTTTCGAGCCCCACCCTCTACTTCTCGAGGCTCAAGGAGCTGGGGGTCATCGATGAGAACATCGTCTCAGCACTGCGAGACTCCGGCCGCTCGGACAGGTTCAAGATTCTGTGTGCGCGCTGCAGACGTGAAACCACACTCACCACGTGACCCACAGGATGTGGGGCATGCCGACGGAGACATGGAGGTCGGCAGTCGGCGGACGGCCGTCGGTTCTCGCCATCCTTGGCTCCACCGACATTTCCCACATCCTGTGGGTCAGATCAAAATCCATTGTCATTCCTGTTCCCCTTCAGTACCTTCGAATAACACCTTATGAACAATTCCTTTAAAGACATATTCAGGGGCAGGACGGTCTTTGTCGGCATAGGCAATGAGCTGCGAAGCGATGACGGAATCGGACCCCTCGTCATTGAGAGATTGCGGGACAGGATAGACTGTCCCTGCATCAATGCAGGTCAGGTGCCTGAAAACAGCTTCGGGGTGATCGTGAAGGAGCAGCCCGACACGGTCGTCATCATCGACGCCGTACAGCTTTTTATGAAACCAGGGGCTTATCAGCTTTTGACAGAAGAGGATATTCTGAAAACCGGATTCTCCACCCACACCCTTTCACCCGCCGTTTTCATGCAGTACCTGAGGGAGGCTTCCGATGCTGATGTGTATCTGCTCGGTGTTCAGCCCCGCAGCACTGAGTTGGGACAGGGGCTGACTGCCCTGCTCGAGGATAGCATCGATGAGCTTGTCAACCTGATTGCCGAGGCGTGCGAGCAGCCCTAGTTTTACTCCCGGGAAGATGCGACCCCCTGCGTAGAGGTTTACTGACGGTTGATTTTTTTCAGTGTAAATGCCATTATGGAAACAATTGCGTAACGGGTTGTCTGATGCAGGAACATTCGCTATTCCCTTATCCCGATCAAGAAGAGACCGATAATGTTTAAGAAGTTATTTACCTGATTGGTGTGAGGATTACTATGGGCTTACTGGACAGAGCTCTGCAGTACTACAGTCTGGAGGCTGAAAAAAAAACGGCCAGGTTGCTGGCAGGGGCAGTGCTGTACTCAAAGTCCCTCGAGTCAACAGGTCTTCTGCCCACCGGTCTGCTTGCAAAGGCCGAACGATTCCTCAGGGAGAGTCAAAGAGAAGGTCTCTACGTCAAGGCACAGAGGTTCGGTGAAGCTCACGTCCCCCGGGGTATGAAGGTGGGGAAGGTGGGGCTTCTCGAGAAGGTCCTTCGGTTTGCCGCTGAAAGTGCATTTGTTGAGGAAGAAGAGACCCTTGAACCAGAATCCCTGCCGCAGATCTTCGAAGAACTCCTCATACAGGGAGACCCCCTGGAACTCCTGAAGCGATTTGCAGAGGTTGTGGGTTCCGAGGGGTATGAAGCATTCTGTACCGCCCTTCTCGAAACCTGCATGATGCTTGGAAAGGGCAGGAGCGCATTTCTCATAACCGCGCATCGGAGAGGCTATCGGGAAGATGAATCCGTCATATCGGACAAAATCGACCTCGGACCTTCAGGCGGTCGGCGCAGGAAGATCAGCATCGGTAAATCATCGAAACTCATACGCCATATTTCAGAAAAGCGGGAATCGGTCATTTCACAGAGGAGTATAAAGGATGAGAGGGTCCTCGAAGCCTGTATTCCCCTCTCATCCTATGAATCATGGACCATCCTGCCCATCTCTCTCGGCGAATATCTTGCAGGTTTCATTCTCCTGGGAAATCAGCCGAAACGTCCCACTATGCCGAGGGAACAGTTCATCACTCTTGCAAGGCTCGCCTCATTTTTCATTGTTCCAGGCGTTATCGAGAGAAATGCAGGCGATGAGGTGGAAAAACTTTCAACGCAGCGTGAAGAGCTGCTATCCCTGCTTCAGCTTTACAACTACTCGATCATGTCTCAGTTGAACATCTCAGAGGTATTTGCGAACATAGCGAGACAATTTGAAATACAGACAGGTGTCGTGCTGGCAGGGTGGGACGGCAGAGGGTCTCCGGAGGTCATTACAGCGGTCGGCCTCTCACCACGAGGGGTGGCGCGTTACCGGGTATCGAAATCCGACAGGGAAGTAAAGGCAATTCTCCGCGAAGGCACAGCCGGCATACCTGATGATGTGGAGAAGAGGTTGAACGGTTTCCTGAAAGAGGACAGGGAGAGGGTCAATACCGTTATCGTCGTACCCATTCAATTTTACGGACAGACCCTCGGTGTGGTCAACATTCACCGCATGAAGGGCGTGTCCAGCAGATTGACCAATCGGGTGACGAACGTCCTGCAGCATATTGCACAGAGTCTGGTGCCCTTCCTCCTCTACAATCGGATGACCAATATCGCACCTTTTGAGGTTTTCGAATCCCTGCTCGAGCGTGAAGCAGGACGTGCAAGAAAGAGACGGTCGTCCCTCCACGTTGTGGCCTTCAAAGTAAAGAATTTCAAGGCCATCATGCGCGAAAGGGGGTTTGACCGGTACAGGAGAATTCTCGATCGGTTCAGCAATCTGATACGAAAGAAATTGGCGGAGCGGGGTGTGGTGCACATTCTCTCTCTGAACAAGGTCGTGCTCCTGCTCGTCATGAAGGATACTGACGAGGCAACTGAACTTATCAAAGAGGTCAAGTCGGCGGTATCGGACATGCTCGAGAAAGAAAAAGAAAAGCTTCCGCTTATCTTTTCGCCTTTACGAACCACCTATCCCAATGAGAGCAGGAGTGTCTCGGAGATTCTCCAGTTGATCGAGTAAATGGCCCGGCCAGCATCCGATGAACAGAGAGCACGCTTCGAAGAGAATCTAGCTTTTCTCCGCCGTTACTCTCCCGCACTCTGCAGCAAAATACTTCTTTACCCCGAAGACCCGATTTTCGAGACAACCTCAGGCGGTACACTCACCATAAAGCTGAGGGGACGCTACGTAGAGTCCCGCTACAGCCAAGCACAGGGTCCGACATCACAGGGAGATCCCGGGAGACACATCACCGAACCAATGGGCCGCGTCACTGGGGAATCAAGGGGTCACAGCACTTATTTGGGCAGCGGCCTCGGGTATCATATCAATATGCAGCATACAGCCGGTAGCGGGGGATTTCTCGTTGAAAAGGACATTGGTATTTTCAGGGCAGCGCTCTATATCATTGAACCTGAGATCCTACGGTCACTCATTCTTCTCATCGATGAGGATGTATCAGCAGTGGAGAGGGCGATCTCACAGCATGCCGGAGTGGGGACAGTGCTGGTCGAGCACAGCCGAAGCATGCAGTTTCACAGAGAGTACTTTAGGCGGGTGCGGATGGCCATCGAGAATGTGCTCAGAACATCCCTTGCTTCGAATATCACCACACAGGCAACGATGAGGGTCTGGTTAAAAAATGTCCTGAGGAATTTACTCCTGCCGGACTATGTGTGCTTTGGGTCAGCTCCGCTGCTCAATGCCTTTAGAGGCCCTGTCATACTGGTTTCCTCCGGCCCCTTTCTCGAGGAGGTCTCAGACAATCTCCGGCGATGGAGCCAGAACATACCCCTCCTTGCGCTTCTTCCCTCGGTTTCCTATCTGCAATCGAGGGGTATCATGCCTGATTTTGCGGTCACAACCGATGCGGGTTTCTGGAACCGTTACCGGTTCGGCCGGGGGACCAGGGCGCCCCTTATCACCACCTATTCGGCAGATCCCGTACTCCTGCGAAACTGGAATGGAGGAAGTTTCTTCTTCTCCCACGATCTGCCCATCGAAGGGCTCTTCACTTCCATCGGGGAATCGAGTCTGACCATTCCGATGCAGGGAACCGCATCCATCGTCATGCTCCTTCTGGCGCGTCTCATGGGCTTCACAGAGATCTATCTTGCGGGTTACGATTTTTCATTCCTGGGGCTGAAGGATCATCACCGCGGCGCAGGTTTTGAGAGATTATGCCAACGGTCAGTCACCCGCTTTGATACCTGGGAGACAAAAATGCTCGGCCGGTTACATGCCGATCGTGTGTCGGCTGTAGATGACTGTTTGGGCGGAACCGTCCTGTCCACCTATAAGCTACTATTGTACCGAAACTGGTTTGAGCGTGAAGTCGATCTCACAGGCCTCCGGCGGCTCAACAACGGTGCAAAGATCCGAGGGCTTGCCCTGGTATCTGAAGCCGATATAGATGCATATGGCGAGGAGATGCGCGGAGAGTTTCAGCGGCGCCTGAAGAATCTGCCCCGAATTCCAATCGGCAGGGACAGGGTAGCAGATGATGCACGCAGGATCCTTGAGCACATCGAAGAGAAACAGAACCCGCTTTCAAAGATGCGCACACATGCACGCCTTTTCGGCCCGAACGTGGGCCCGCAGGATGAGGGGAGTGTGGAATCTGACCTGGTATTCGTGCAGAAGCGACTCTCGAGGGTGATGGAGCGTCTGATATGAGGAGGGGAATCCACATTGAAAGGGCAGAAACCGGGAAGCCGACCCTCATCCTCAATCGTTCGGACAGGAGCGTGGCCGTGTACTCACGGCATGATCCTGAAAGGGACGGCCTGAGGTTTTATCAAAAACAAATGCAAAAATCTACGGGGGCCCATTCCGGACTCTTCTTCTTCATCGGTATAGGGCTCGGTTATCATATAATACCCTTTACCACCGACCCTGGGGTTGAAAGGACAGTCATACTCGAACCCGACGAGGGCCTTTTTCAGAGGGTGAAGGACATTGAGCCCGTGCGCGGCCTTCTCTCTCGAGGGGGAGTCGAGGTACACGTGGGGGAGGAGATTGATCGGTTTCTCGATGATATGCAGGGTCGATACGATTATATCTTTCATGGGGGCTTTCGCATTGTCAGGTATCCGCGTCTTCATCAAGTCTACCGTGATATGTATGATCCAGTCGAACAGCGTCTCCATGAAGGACTGAACTCCCTGCTCAATGATGCATCAACGATCGGGCGTTTCGCAGCTCTCTGGCTGAACAATTTCATCAGAAACATTCAGCAGCCCGGCCTCATCCACCCCGTCTCTGCCCTGTTCGGCAGATGGGGCGGTACTGCAGTGCTGCTCGGAGCAGGCCCGTCGCTCAACAATGTTCTGGATGATCTCAGGTCGGACAAAAGGGGTCTGTACCTGGTCGCCACTGATGCGGCGCTGAAACCGCTCATGCGTCGGGGCATCAGGCCAGACCTCGTGATCAGTATGGACCCGCAGCCCGCCCTTCATTACCATGTGAGCGGGCTTCCTATAGATGAAGTTTCCTCCATTCCGGCAGTTTTAAACCTGCTAGGCTCACCGCAGGTCTTTTCACTGTTCAGGGAGAAGTATCTCTACTCGACGCGTCATCCCATTTCACAGCTTCTCGGGGCCGGTGATGATGAACTGTTCAACTACACGGCTGTATCATCCCTCGGTTTTCGTGTGGCAGTTGAGATGGGGTTCGACAGCATTGTTCTTGCGGGGCTCGATTTTGCCTGTACCGGTATGCACGCCTATGCGTGGGACAGCTTTTTCTACGACTACTGTGTGCATTACGGATCGCGGCTCAGAACACCCGGCAGTATCGAGATGGAGATGATACACAGGAGAGGCGGAACTAAGCTGCGGGACTACGGTGCCGAACTGGAGGCACTGATTGATAGCACGGTCAAGGATGGAAAGCCCTGTGTGTATAACTGGCGGTCCGGCGGATCGAAGATCTGCGGCGCCAGAAGGATATTTTCACTTCCCCGGGAAGGGAAGGCTGCGGAGGGTACATCACGAGATGCTGCGCTCCTGCCGCTTCCTTCAGAAGCGGTACTGTGCGGTGGTGAGTTGCGTTCGCTTATCGAGACTACCCTGGCGATCAGAAACAGGATATACAGGCACGCTCCTAGCAGAGATAATGCACTGAGCCTGGCACACCAATACATGCAGAAAATCTGTGACATATAGGCAAGAGGTTTTAAAGTTTGAAATACAGTACTCCGATATATTAGGTGAGCATCAGCGAATGTCACACGAAGGAATCCTCCATGAATCAGGAACGGATCCACAATTACCGGGAGACCCAGATCAAGACTGCGTCGAAGGGCAAACTGGTTGTCATGCTCTATGAGGGAGTTGTAAGGAATCTGGACATTGCAATAGAAGCAATACCCGAAAAACAATTCGATGTTGCAAACAGGAGTATCCTCAATGCACAGGACATCATCTCCGAGCTCATTATGGCTCTGAATATGGAAGCCGGTGATTTCAGCAAGAACCTTCTCAATATCTACTCCTTTCTCAACACCAAGCTCATCGATGCGAATATACGCAAAGATACTGAACCGCTCAAATTCGTACGAATGATGGTCTCAGAGCTTCGCGATGCCTGGAAACAGATTACGAAGAAAAGCCCCAACCCTGACCTCAAGGAAATGAAGAAGGGCGGAGGTATCGACATTGCAGGATAAAAAGGCCCGTGTACTTGAAAATCTTGATTTTATCAAGCGATCCTATGTGAAACTCGCACTCTTCAAGGAACGCGAACGTGAAGCCCAGGAGGACAGTCACTACGACGCACTCTATGAACTTTCGGAGAATGAGCGTATTCTGATTGAAGATATCAATGACTGTCTGAAGTTCATCGTTCCTGATCTGATTACCATGCGGAACGACGGCTCGGTACGAGCAGTTATAGCTGAGATCGACGAGCTTCACGGTGCCGTTATCGGCCAGGCCCTCAGAATCCGGAATGATCTCAAAAAGAGCATCTCAGAAATGGAACATAAGCTCCAGAACATAAAGGTTTTTCCACAAACAGCTTCCTCCCCGACGTCTCATATTCTGGACATCCGCGCCTGACAGGGCTTCACACAACAATCCTTTGCCATGCACACCCGATTCTGCTATTATGGTTTCAACAGAATGGGATATTATGCAAAACACGCTCTACATACTCGATGGGCATGGTCTTATCTACCGGGCTTACTACGCCTTCATAAACCGTCCGCTGATCACCACAAAGGGCGAAAATACATCTGCCATATTCGGGTTCATGAGAATGCTGTTGAAACTTTTACAAGAAGAGGAGCCCAGCCATCTTGTCTGTGCCTTCGATCCCCGGGGCAAAACCTTTCGCCATGAACGGTTTCCAGAATACAAGGCCAAGCGTATGAAGGCACCCGAGGACCTGCATGTGCAGGGCGAGCTCATCAAGCGCATCGTCGAAAAGCTCGGTATCACACGGGTCGAGGTTGAGGGGTTTGAGGCTGACGATGTGATCGGTACGCTGTCGAGTCAGGCGACGGCACTGGGCATGAAAACGGTTATTCTCTCCGGTGACAAGGACGTTCTTCAGCTCGTTGATGAGAGCGTTTCGGTCTATACCAGTAAAAAAGGCATCTCCGAGGTGGAGGTCCTTCACATGGAGGAGGTGGAGGCCCAGTGGGGAGTCAGGCCCGGTCAGATGATCGATCTTTTTGCACTCATGGGAGATCAATCAGACAATATCCCCGGCGTCAGGGGTATTGGCAAGGCCACAGCGATCAAACTCATACAGCAGTTCGGCAGCCTGGACGAGATATATGATCGCATTGAAGAGGTTGACAGGGAGCGCACACGGAAACTCCTCATGGAGGGCAGAGAGGACGCGCTGCTGAGCAGGGACCTTGTCACTATACGTCGGGATGCTCCCATCACCTTTGATACCGAGGGGTACCGGTTAGATGAGTTCCCGCGGGAAGAGGGAATCACCATGTTGTCTGACAGGGAGCTGGGTTCGATCGTGGCCGTGCTCAGGGGCTCGGAGAGTACAGACCGGATTGATGCATGGGAGGCCGAGCAGAAGCGGGGGCAATACCGGATCATCGATACCATCCAGGGATTCAGAGAGATCGAAGAGAAAATCAGGAAAAAGGGGGTGTTCTCCTTTGATACAGAGTCCACGGGAAGGAATGCTGTCGGTGCAGAGATTATCGGGTTCTCCATTTCTGTCGAGGAGGGGGAGGGAAGCTACATCCCCATACGAAACAGGGAGGGAACTGGTCTCGGTGAGGAATTTCTGAGGTCCACGCTTAAGCCCCTGCTCGAGGACAGGCATATCAAGAAGAAAGGACAGAACATAAAGTACGACTACGTGATACTGCGGAAGTACGGAATTGATATGCGCGGTATTTCCGGAGACTCGATGATCGCGGCGTATCTGATCAATCCGCCGAAGGGCCGCTACAGCATTGACGATCTTGCATCCGAGTATCTTGACTATCGTACCATACACTACAGCGATGTAGTGAAGGAGAAGGACCAGACGCTGCTCGACTACTCCATAGATGAGGTTGCGGAATATGCCTGTGAGGACAGCGACATAGCGCTCAGGCTCGTCAATCTGCTCGAGCGAAAGCTCGACGAGGAGAAGCTTGGCGATTTGTACAGGGAGATCGAGGTTCCGCTGCTCGTCGTTCTCGGTAAGATGGAGGCTGCCGGTGTCAGGGTTGATGCTGACTATCTGGAGGCCATGAGCAAGCGGTTCGGGCAGGAAATCGAAGAGGTCGAAAGAGAAGTCTTTTCCCTTGCGGGAGAGGTGTTCAATGTGCGCTCCACCAAGCAGCTTGGCACTGTGCTGTTCGAAAAGCTGGAACTGCCTATCATTAAAAGGACCAAGACCGGATACTCCACCGATGAATCGGTTTTGGAGGAGCTCGCCCTCAGTTACGACATTGCACGTCAGGTTCTCCGTCACCGTACCCTTTCAAAGCTGAAATCGACCTATGTTGACTCTCTGCCCGAAATGATCAATCCCCGGACAGGAAGGATACACACCTCTTTCAATCAGACTATCGCAGCAACGGGGAGGCTCTCCTCCAATGCACCCAATCTCCAGAATATTCCCATAAGGGAGAAGGAGGGCAGGGCTATAAGGAGCGCCTTTATCCCCGAGAAGGGATGGTGTTTCCTCTCTGCTGATTATTCACAGATCGAGCTCAGGATCCTCGCATCCCTCTCCGAGGATGAAACGCTTATTGCGGCCTTTAAAAACAACCAGGACATTCACCGTGAGACAGCGGCGATCATGTTTGGGGTTGATGTGGAAGCGGTGACAGACTTACAGAGACAGGCGGCAAAGACGATCAACTTCAGTATCATCTACGGTATCAGCCCCTTCGGCCTCTCAAGGAGGCTCGGCATTTCACGTAGTGAGGCATCGAAATTCATAGATATGTATTTCCAGCAGTACAGTGGGGTGAAACGGTTTTTCGATGGTGTTGTCTCCCAGGTGAAGGAGAACGGATATGTGGAGACCCTTCTCGGAAGACGCCGATACGTCCCCGAGATCAATTCGCAAAACAGGAACATTGCTGAGGCGGCACGGCGTGTTGCCATCAATACCCCCATTCAGGGCACGGCGGCGGACCTGATCAAGAAGGCCATGGTTCAGATCGATGCGGAAATGGAGAAACAGAAGATGCGTTCACGGATGCTCATACAGGTGCACGACGAGCTCGTGTTCGAGACGCCACCCGAAGAATGTGAAGACCTACAGGTATTGGTGCGGGAGGCCATGGAGAATGCCCTGTCCTTCCACGTACCGCTGAAGGTTAACCTGTCTGTGGGGAGCAACTGGGAAGAGGTGCACTGACATGGTGATCGGCATAACGGGCAATTACTGTTCCGGCAAAAACGTGGCCTGTGCATTGTTTGGAGAGGCCGGTTTCCGTATCATTGATGTGGACAGCGTGGGGCATGAGGCCCTCGAGGCCAGGAGGGATGAGGTCGTACGTGTTTTTGGAAAAGAGATTCTGGACGGCGAAAAAGTTGACAGGCGCAAGCTTGGCCCCATCATATTCGGAAATGCCGAAAAGAGGAAGGAGCTCGAACGCATTGTCCATCCCTGGATGATACGCCAGGTGCGCCGTCTCACACTCGAAAGCGGAGGTCATGTCATTAATGCTGCACTGCTCGTGGAGATGTGCCTGTTCACACTCTGTGATGTGGTTATCGCCGTGCTGGTGGACGAGGAGACGGCCGTGGAACGGGCTGTTCAACGGGACGGATTGAGCAGGGAAGAGGCACTTCAGAGAGTACACTCTCAAATCCCCACTAAAGAGAACCTCCGTTTTGTCGATAAGGTAATAGACAATAACGGAAATCTCGAGAATTTCAAAAAAAGCATGAGGTCCGTTATTGCCAACCTCAGATGAAGGGTCTGAGAAATGGAAGAAGAGCGGAACAGAGGTAAGGAGTACTATCAGGTCAATCTCGATATGGGAAGGTTGTTCTGGATAGCCTTTCTCATCGGTGTGGTCCTGATCAGTGTATTCGTGTTCGGCTTCGTCATTGGTGGCGACCGGGAAACTTCAGAGGATAAACTTGATGTTCTGAAGCGCGGAAGTTCCGAATTATTTAAGCGCAACAAGCTCACCAGTGAACAGGCCAGGGATGAGCTGAAGATAATTGATCTCTTTGATACCGATCTGGAAGCCGAGACCCGTTACATTGATGTGGAGAGCCTCGAGGAGGCCGTTCAGGAGAGCGAGGCCGTCGCCCAGGCACCCGTTCACGAACCAGAGTTCATCGCTCCTGCTGAGGAAGTCAGAGTCGGTGAGAGCCCTGCACCCAGAGAGCAGACATCGAAGGTGATTGAACCGAAAAAGGAGAAACCGGTCTACAGGCCTGTCGGTGATTACTACATACAGGTCGGTTCATTCATCAGGGAGACAAATGCAAACGAGCTTGCCCGAACCCTGGAGAGAAACCTCTACAGGGTCAAAATCGTGAAGGCCGATGTTACCAACCGCACCTTCTATCGGGTCCATGTCGGACCCTTTGAGCAGCAAAGTGTTGCCATAAACACTATGACCTCAATGAAACGAATTTTTGGATTTAAGGACCCCTTCGTTCTAAAAAAGCAATCCTGACCGCGCACTTGACTCATCCCCCTAGTCTTTCTAAATTGAATAGAGGGGCAGAGTTCAGGCTTCCCTCAAACAACAAAAGGACACGCACCTGTGCGCGATACTCACAATATGCATGGAGAGAGTTATGTAGCTCCCGGAAGGGACAGCGATCAGCCTCGACCTTCTCTGCGAAAACCGCCATGGCTCAACAAGAAGATTCAGTACACAGAGGAACGGCATGCCGTTAAATCCATCCTCAATCGGTTGGACCTGAACACCGTGTGCAAGAGTGCGCGGTGCCCCAATTTATCGGAATGCTATCATCACAAAAGGGCAACCTTTCTCATACTCGGCAGGACCTGTACGCGGGGCTGCGCCTTCTGTTCAGTCGAAAAATCAGGCGAATCCCGTCCCTTTCCCCCGGATCCCCGTGAGCCCGAACGAATCCTTGATGCGGTGAAGGAGCTGGGCCTTCGCTATGTCGTCATCACTTCTGTAACCCGTGATGATCTTTCCGACGGCGGGGCCTCTCAATTCGCCCGCTGTATAGAGCTTATCAGGTCCCATGACCGGGAGATCAGGGTCGAGGTGCTCACTCCGGATTTTGAGGGAAACAGAGGGGCAATCGATGCTGTGGCCCGTGCGCATCCCGACGTGTTCAACCACAATGTGGAAACCGTTCCCCGCCTGTACAGCACTGTACGGTCACAGGCCGATTTCGATCGTTCCATCGGGTTTCTCTCCTATGTAGGGGATACCTATCCGCACATCTATCTCAAGTCCGGGCTTATGGTCGGTCTCGGCGAAGAAAGGGATGAGGTGCTGCAAGTTTTACTGGATTTGTTTCAGGCAGGATGCTCAGCGGTCACCATCGGGCAGTATTTGCAGCCTGAACAGGGTAACCTTCCGGTCAGGGAGTATGTCACCCCGGAAACCTTTGCGTTCTACGAGCGAGAAGCCCGCCGTATAGGATTCAGCTATGTGGCATCGGGACCCTATGTCAGAAGCTCCTATATGGCTCATCAGGGTTACGATGCACTGTCAAAGAACTCTCCACACGGGTATTGACAGACCACATTCACATCGCCTATACTTCTATATATAAGCCCCAGCGCAAAAAAAAATCTAAAAAATTAGGGCTTATGTACCGATAAAAATAAAAGATAGGTGGCATTATTTCTCGCGTAGTAAAAGGAGAATCCGATGAAGGGTCGATTCTTTGGCATATGCCTCGTATTCCTCGTTCTTGCTGTTCCTTCACTGCTCAGTGCACAGGTTGTTTCGAATACCTTTGGTTTTCAGATGGAGGATATAAGGAGTGTCATCCTGGACGATTTCGAGGACAACGAATTGAACTGGCAGGTGGATGCATCCAGGTTCAAGGCGGATGGTTTTCCGCAGGTCAAGCCGCAGGTTGAAGGATCACCGATTGCCCTGCAATCGAAGTTTGCGGTGGGTGAAAACAACTATGTTCTGGGCGTTCGAACTGCATTCACCAGAAAGGGATACAACCGATTATGGATCTATCCAGAGGAAGAGATCGTTGTTCCCGGTAATGCGAAGAAGATTGATATCTGGGTATGGGGAGCTAATTACCATTACAATCTCGAGGCCCATTTGCGCGATTATAGAGGCATCGTTCATACCGTTCCTCTTGGAAGCCTCCACTTCATGGGGTGGAAGAACCTGAGTGCGACTATTCCAAGACATATACCGCAGTATATTCGGTATCTCCCCATGGAAAGACCGCTTACCCTTGTCCGGCTGGCGATCTGGACCGAACCGATTGAACGGGTGGATGATTACTTCATCTATTTCGACCAGCTTAAGGTGTTGACCGATGTGTACAGAACTCGGTTCGACGGTGATGTTCTGGCCGATCAAACCTTTGATATATGGAGTGAGTAAAAGGAGAGCAGATAAATGAAAAAGCCTGTATATATCCTCGTACTGTCACTGATTCTCTTTACTCCCCTGAGCCTCCTTGCACAGGATGAGAATCTTGAAGATCTTCAGATAGGTATCGAAACGGCGGGTAAACTGCTTGCAGATATTCCTATTACCCACTTTGAGGACGCCGACACATGGTTTTCGGCCATGTCCATCGACGAGGGAATCATCATTTCCATGAAGCGCCGGGGCCGGCCCCTCGAAATTGCTGATATCGATCCCAATGACGGCACGGAGAACGAGTATGTATTCGGTGTCAAGGTCGCCTTTACGCAGAGGGGATATTCACAGTTCAGAATGTCGCCTCCGCGTCCCATCAAGGTCCCGGGCATAACGAAGGCGCTCAGCGTTTGGGTGTGCGGACGGAGCTTTCAGCACAGGCTTTACGTCCATGTGCTCGATTACGAAGGTAATGAGATGATGCTCGACATGGGGTTGCTGGATTTTGTCGGCTGGAAGAAGGTCAATATCCCCATACCGTCATCCATCAAACAGCACAATTACCATGATACAGACTGGCGCGGTATAAGTTTTGCCGGCTTCAGTGTCGAGACGGATCCTGGCGATGCCTGGGGTGTATACTACATGTACTTCGATGAGCTCAGGGCGATGACTGATATTTACAGTGAAGAGCATCGGGACGAGGATGATATGGAAGACGGGTGGTAAGCTGCTTCCCGGGCTGCGTGGTGGCGATTGCTTGCAGGGTTGCACCACGTGCCGTATAGTAGCATACAAAGAGCACTACATAGAATAATCTCTATTCGTTTCTACGAATAGAGATTATTTTTATGTAAATGAGCAGGACCCTTCAATGTTGAGAGGAAGCAAGGCGCAGAACGAGTTAGAGAGCAAGATGCTCATCCTCAAGCAGCTGGAAGGTGTATACAAAACATCAACAGATCTCGATCAGCGAAGGAGGGTTTCCAAAGAAATTCGTAACGTAAAACGCTCCATCAGCAACCTCCAGTCCATCCTCTCTCTCCAGCATAAATACGGCCTTTTCCAGGATCAGCAGGAAGCAGAGGGCGAGGACGCTTTCAAGCTCCTGAATCGCATCACGGTCACCAAGTTCGTCAATGATTCGAGAGACACGGAGATGGATGCGATTGTATCCTATGTGGATTTCTATGAGAAAAATTACCTGCCCGTGCTCAGCGAGTACTATATAAAGCTTGATTACAACAATTCCATGAAGCGTGATATCTTCTATCCGCGGTACATGGAACTGAAAAAGATACTGAATGAGTACATGTACGAGGTCGAGGTGCAGATCGGGGAAGAGTACACTAAAATTGCTGTATATAAAGATAAATCGCTCGTGTACAAGCTGCGGCAACAATACCTCATGGGCCTGGACAGGTATTACAGGGATCTCCGGTTATTCATAGATGAGCTTCTCGACGATTACTCATCGGGAGGGAGCAGTGTGCTCAACCCGCTTGAATTCGTGAGTATGAGTGAGTTCGAGGTTGATCGAAAGCTGGACGGGTATACGGTGATCAATGCACTCATGGAGGTACGTACCTTTTCCGATGAGATCATTCGCTTTCTTGCAATACCAAATATATAAACTGTAAACCGTGCATGCATGTATGCACAGGGGTAGACACGGCGGAAAAGAGGGTTTCCGACAATGGCAAATATGCAGTTGGGTGAAGAGGCAAACAGCACCATTGGACCGAAGTCTAATTTTGAAGGTAGGTTTGCCGCAAAAGGCTCGCTGAGGATTGATGGCAAATTTGAAGGTGAAACACTCATCGTTGACAAGGTGTTTATCGGTCCGAAGGGAAAGGTGAAGACCAATATACGGGCGTCACACGTGGTTGTTGAAGGAATTCTTATCGGGAACATTGATGCCACAAGCAGGGTGCTGCTCCTTCCCACGAGCAGGATACTCGGTGACATAAAGACACCGGAGCTGATTATACAGGCAGGTACCATACTCAAGGGCCGCTGCACCATAAGCCATGACTCGGATCAGGATGCAAAGGAGCTGATAGACTCCTTGTATGAGCAGGACAGTGAGTGACTGTACACCGGGTACCCTCCTCACTCCATACTGCTTTTCTGCGACAGATAAAAAATAGTGGTTATGACAGCGATGATGAGGTTGATGATGCCTGTGTAGAGCGCAACATTGATGCCTCTTTTCAATATGTACAGTACGATGTACCGGTGGGTGTACATGAAGATACTGTTTACATCGAGGTACAAGCGGTGAAACAGGTAGCTGAGAACAGGCATGATGATGATAAATATAAGAAGCTTGAAGCCGGGTGGAAAATTGTAAATGCTCCGTCTTGTCCAGGCGATTCCTGAAAAAATGAGTGTAAGAACATAAACTGAAAAGAAGACGCCAAGCTTTCTGGCAAGGTAGTAAGACCTCCCCTCAATATTGAAACCGTTCTCCTTTAACGCGGTGCCGAGGCTGAAACGTTCGTATACATCGAGTTGTCTCACCAGCCGGTTGTTGTCGTTAAAGTACATAAGGTATTGGGGGTGCAATCCGTTTTTAATATAGTTCAATTCCTTCTGGTCTGGAGAAACCTCCTCATAATCAGTACCGTTTTTAACTCGTATTCTGTTGTTGACCCACTTTCCATAGGCATATGTTTTCCACTTCGTGTCGATGAGACGGTTTATATCAATGAAATAATACTGGTTTTCCCACGGAATGATTCTTTCCACGCTGTTTATAATAAGTTTTCTTTCTGTATCACCAATGTTTTTTTCCCTGAGTTCGATGAAAATGATGTTGTCATATGAGGGTAACCATTCATATGGTGCGATTTCTTTTGGAAGGAAGTCATGCTGCGAAAGTTCATTCTGAATATCGCGGTAGTAGAGCTCAACGTCCTTGTACAACTCCGGATGGTCTGATTGCAGGTCTTTATTGAGGAGAAGTTCAGTTAGATGTTCGTAGGCACGATAATAATCTTTGCCCTGAAAGGCCATTATAGCCTTCTCCTTTGTCCTGATGTATCGCTGAATGATCTTCTCATCTTCTGAGAGAGTTCCGAGGAGATTGTCTGCTTCCCGCTTCACTCTTTCATATGCCTCTCTGATCTCCCTGCTCTCTCCCTCAACCGCGAGCGCACGCTCAAAGTAGTAGAGCGCAATGGTATACTCTTCATCACTTTCAGCTCTTTGACCCTTCTGATATGACGTGAGAGCATCCTCTTCTGGTGGAGTGGTATCCTCCCTCTGAGTTCTTGCAGGAGTTCTCTGAAGCATTTTCTTGAGAATGGCCCCCTGCATGCTACGGGCATCTTCATTGGTGCTGTCTATTTCCAGGTATATCTCTACGGCTTCAAGGGCTCTCTCCAGGTCTTCCGTGCTGTTCAGCTTTTCTGCTTCGGCAAGGGCTGCATGGGCAATTCGTGATTGATGGAGTATCTGCTCGGTTTTTTTAAACAATCTCGGTACGAACAGGAACTCTGCGAATATGATTAAAATGATATATGCAATCAGTACAAAGTATGAAGGAACGGCAATAGTGTGGTATTGGAAGGACTCTTTCTGGAAGGGAGAGAGCGTGAAGAACATGGAAAATGATATGACGAACAGGAATATCACGAGAGGCGGCAGCAGTTTGAGCGTGTGAATGAGGGCAAGCCGTGAAGACAAACCAGAGCGGTTTATGATTTCAATGGGTTCATCCATAGAAATCCACTGATCTCTGTAATTGGAGCTTCTATTCCGGATGCGCTCCTGCCGGTTTCTTATCCGTTCAACCCGGCGCCTCTGTGACTGTTGTATGAGTTCCCCTTCCGGAGAGCCTTGCCGAAACATATTGACGAAGGAATCTACAAGTCCTCGCCCGTCCTCCACATCAGCCTGCAACTCTGCCGCAGGGGATGGGGCCTGCTCCTCGATTATTTCTGTATGCTGGGATTTCCGCAGACTGCGGCTGTGATAACCGTAGAGTACGGCAAAGAGCAGGAAAAAGCAGACGATGAAGACGAATATGAGAATGGACGCTGCGTTTTTCGATGCACTATTCATTCATTGACCGTACATGTTCGAGATTAGCCACTGGCCCTGCTTCGCGATTTTATAATTACATCGAGTAATAATCCGCACAACCCGAATACGATTGCAGGAAAGAGGTATGCATACGTTCCCAAAAATGACGTCAGAGTTATGAACCTGGTTACAGCTTTTATCATAAAGTTGTAGAAAAAGGGGAGAATCGCCAGTACGAGAAAAATCCCGATGATTCCGGAAAACCCCCATCCCGTATCGTTCATTGCGTAGACAAGCGGGATCGATATCATGAGGAACGTGAGGAGGAGTGCCCCGAACAGGATGTACAGGTGAACCCCTGTCAGAGATCCTCTCTCCATGAGCCATCGGTATATCTCACGTATCTGTTTTTCATAACCTCTGAATATCTGCAAATCTGTTGTATTTTTTCGCCTCGGAAAGTCGCTGTAGGGGATGCGTACCGTATTGCCCGGAAGTTTTCCCGATTTCAAAACGACCACTCTTTCCTGCTCGTCAACGTAGAGCTGGTTTCTCCCATTCTTCCCGGTCTTGATATTGGTTATGGTTACGGGCCTGCTTACTTCTGAATCGTAGTAGTAGATACCAACGGCTTCCCGTCCCTGCCATTTCACCTGAATCTGTCTGCTTCCGGCTTGGGTGAACACGTCACTTGTTAAGAATCGGTGGGGGCCGAGATCCATATCTTCCCCGGCAAGCTTAAAGGGATCCTGCATGACTGGCCTGTTTTGAAGCATAAGGAGCCCTGTACCAATGATACATGCCGCAATGACAGCCGGGAGATGAAGCAGGAAAATTGATTTCACCCTCATCTTATCGACCCGTGCAACAACAAGCAGGGTTGCGAGCAGATAGCTTGTTAAGATTGAAGGAACGAGAAACTTCCTCGTATAGATGAGAACGTTACGCATGCCAATGTTCCAGAGCGGTAGATCGATGTTACCCAAAGCGAAAAAGCTAACAAAGAGGGTCACGGGTATTATGAGAATGAGCATAAAGATGAAAGTATTGATGACGGACTTCACCAGAAATTTCATGCCTTAGTGTACCACACGCGATAAGTATTTCAATAATAACTTGGATGAAGGCAGTCGACTTCCGCCTTCTCCCACAGGGACTCCTTCCCTTCGGTTAGTCGCCTGGCTGTGGGTCAGACTTCTCTATAATACAGTATCGTATCTCTTTTCATTTGCCTGTACTGTTTATGGAAGTTGTAGTGGAGCCCATTCATTTTATGGGGTTTGTAATAGGGACCATTCTATCTATCGAATAAACGCTCGTGCTGCAGCGGCCGCAAGTACGGCCTTGACCACATCAAAAGGAATGAAGGGGAGTACGGCATAGCGAATTGACCGAATCAGGCCGGTCTGTGTGTAGATGGAAAACTGAATGAGCCCGAGCACATAGATAAGGGCAACACCAGTTAGCATGATGACAAGGGCCTTTGTGTACGGAATAGCATTGGTTTTTGTATAAGAAACGCTCCCCTCGTGTTTACCGCTGTGCCCGAGACGCGCTCTTTCAAACAGCTCGCCGATGATGAAGGGTGCGACGATGAATCCGACGATATACCCGCCGGTCGGGCCGATGGGGCCCACCACAAACCAGGGGATGCCCGCGACACCGAAAATGAGATAGAAAACCTGGCTCAGGGGGCCGTACTTTTTTCCGAGAAAAAGGCCGCACATGAGAACGGCAAAGACCTGTCCTGTAACCGGAACAGGGGTGAAGGGAAGATAGAAACGAAGCTGCGCACAGAGCCCAGTAAATCCCGCAAATAGTAGGGAAAGGGCTGTCCATGTGACCCATCCTGAAGCTTCTCCCCGCGCAGGAACTGCCGCAAGTGTTACTCGAGCTTTATATGCTGTACTCTGCACTTTGTTCTCCTCACATCTGAGGTTACACCAATGACTTTCATCAATATACTACTGATCCTCGTTGAATGAAACAGCAATTTTTGCTCACCTTTTCGCCGTAAGCATACAGCCTACTCGTTCAGAAAATCTCCTCCACAGAGGACTTAACAGAGTGAATAGTGTTGGTGTCGATCTTGTCGTATCCCGCCCACCACTCTTAATGAACGGTTATAATTCACGATTCGAAAATCAGTGGAAAATCCAGCAAGATGAGTGAGTGTATGCAGCAACCCCCTCTTTCTCACATGCATTTTTCCACATTCTCTCTTTTATAGTATCAGTTCATGCTGTTATGACAAGAAATTAAATGTGTTAGTGTAAACGCTTGGTGAACTCTGTTAATTAAGATTGATGTTTTTTTTGTTTTACTCTATAATATTGAAAATATTCTTGACAAGGATTGGATTGTTTTTCTTTTTATAACCAGATAAATAGAAAAGGAGGAAAAGATATGTGGATTTTGCGTTTGAATATGGCTGACCGGAGTTTCCGGTTGGAAGACTCGCCTGAACAATACCGTACTCTAGGCGGCAGGGGGCTCACATCTACCATTATCCATGACGAAGTTGCACCCCTCTGCCATCCACTTGGACCCAATAATAAACTTGTTTTTGCCCCAGGTATCGTGACCGGCACTAAAGCCTCTACATCTGCCCGTGTCTCTGTGGGGGGCAAGTCACCTCTTACAGGAACAATAAAAGAGTCAAACGCCGGTTCCGGCTGGTCTCCAGATTTGGCCTCAATGCGAATCAAAGCACTGGTCATAGAAGATCAACCTAAAACTACCGATAAGTTCTGGATGGCCCATCTATCTTGGGACAGTTCTGCAGGACGACCTATGGTGGAGTTTCATCCCGCAGATGAGTATGTGGGTAAAAATTTGAACGAGGTATATCCAAGGCTTTTTGAGCGCTTTGGTAAGGTGAACATTGCCGGTATCGGACTTGCCGGCGAATTCCGGTACAGCATGGCGGGTGTTGTTTTCAACGACATCGCAAAGAGGCCGAGTCGCTATGCCGGTCGAGGAGGGTTGGGAGCTGTAATGGGGAGTAAAAGGTTGAAGTTTATTGTTATTGATGCAAAAGGTGCGCCGGGTGTGGAAATCGCTGACCAAACTCTTTTTGATCAGGGTAGAAAAAAGCTCACTGATGCGCTACGGACTCATGATATTACCAAACCAAAGGGCGCCCTCAATACATACGGCACTGCAGTTCTCATCAACATTTTGAATGAAGCCGGCGGGCTGCCCACAAAAAACTTCTCTAGTGGCCGTTTCGACGGAGCACCCAATATTGCTGGTGAAGCAATATTTGAGGGCAACAAGGAGCGGCTCGGAAAAGAGTTATACAACCATGCCTGCAGCCCAGGCTGTATCATCCAGTGCTCCAATACCTGGTACAAACCGGACGGAACAGAACACACCTCCTGCGTCGAGTACGAGTCTGACTGGTCTCTGGGTGCAAACTGCGGAATAGACGATTTGGACACTATTGCTGAGCTGGTTAAGCTTTGCAATGCATACGGCATTGACACTATCGAGGCGGGCACGACACTGGCTGTTGCCATGGAGGCAGGTCTTGCTGAATTCGGTGATGGAAAAAAGTCTATCGAATTGATGCATGAGATAGGAAAAGGGACTCCCCTAGGCCGCATACTGGGCAACGGAACCGAAGCGGCTGCAAAAGTTCTTGGAGTCGTGCGTTGTCCGACCGTCAAGGGACAAAGCATGCCTGCGTATGAGCCACGGGCTGTTAAAGGCATTGGAATTACCTATGCTACCACTACAATGGGCGCTGATCACACCGCAGGCTACACTATTGCTCCTGAAATTCTCAGTGTAGGCGGAGAGGCAGATCCCCTTAGCTCTAAGGGCAAGGCCGATCTAAGCCGTGCTTTCCAATCTGCTACAGCTTTTATTGATACAACAGGTCACTGCCTGTTCATTGCATTCGCTATTCTGGACATCGCAAGCGGTTATGAGGGTCTCGTGGAGGAGGTGAATGGTGTTTTAGGTACCAAGTATACAATTGACGATTCCAATAAGATTGGTGCTGATATATTGCGAAAAGAGCGGTCTTTTAATGAAGCAGCAGGTTTTAACAACTTCGACGACCGCCTTCCTGAGTTTATGAAATACGAGAAGCTGCCACCCCATAACAACGTGTATGATATCTCGGATGAAGCATTGGATGCAGTCTACGGTAAGCTGTAAGGGAAAGAACGCAAAGGGACCGGAAATCACTCTTTGTCAAATTCTTGCCATCTTCCCGTCCCCGGGCTTTTGTACCGGCATCTGCTAGCATTTTTATCGTTAAAACTATAAAACTGCAGATAGAAGTGAATATCTGTACGTTCTCGATCTCAGCCAGTACATTATAGAATGCTAATTATATATAGTATAGGGATCTAACAGTGCCTAAGGTCTTCATGGGGAAAGATGGATCATTCAAGATTCCGGAAGATCACCTGCATCGCCGTTGGCAATCCAACTGCAGAGGATTGTGTTCAGTGGCCTTGGTGAGCATCTTATTCATCCCGATCTTTTTGATATGATACGCCTTTCACGGGAACGTGGTTTATCTGTAACGCTGGGCTCAAACGGACATCTACTTGATGGAGCAGTTTCTAAAGAACTGGTCAAGCTTGGAGTGGACTCCCTCGTCGTTTCTCTTGATGGAATAAAACCGAAGACTTATGCGGGTGTGCGGGGCGCTGTTATTTCTCAGGTCTTAGAAAATGAAAATATGTGTTAAACTTTTTGCAAATCTTGTGCAGAGAGCATCAAAGAACGGACAAACCCTTAAGCAACAGGGTATCCGTGCCGGTATCCCTATTGAAATAGAGCTGCCGGAAAACAGCACACTGGCAGATCTTCTCGCTTATCTGGCACTGGAGAAAGGGGATGTGGTAATCACATTTGTCGATGGCAAAGCTCGAAAACTTGGGTATCATCTTTCCCAGGGCGAACAGGTAGGTATTTTTCCCCCTTTGGGAGGGGGTTGAATGGGAACCATACAAGTTGATGTGCATCTTTATGGGCCTCTTGCCCGATACGGTGGAAAAGAAGGCAGCAGGAGTCATGCCCAGTTGGAAATAAGTTTAGCTGTCGGTAAACGGATGCATGATCTACTCGAATATTTAGGAATGCCTATGGAGGAACGGGGTATAACCTTTATCAATGGAATACTATGTGCTCTGCCTGGGATTCAATCCGATCTCAATCATATATTAAAGGACGGTGATAGAGTAGCTTTTTTTCACCAGAAAAGTATGTGGCCATTTCAATACCGCGATGGCGCTGCAGTAACTTCCGCATTGGAAGAGGATCTTCATAAAATAAACAGAAGTTTTCATCACCGAAGTCCTTGAAGTAATACTATTCGTGCCCGCCGTGTTGACGAATCAACTCCGCAACATCTTTATGACTAACCAATACAGCACAATGAAGAGGGGTGTAACCTATCATTAAGCTTCTCCCCGCGCAGGAACTACCGTAAGCATACAGCCTACTCGTTCAGAAAATCTCCTCCACAAAGGACTTAACAGAGTGAATAGTGTTGGTGTCGATCTTGTCGTACCCCGCCCACCACTCTTCACGGTGGGTGTAGGAAACACCGGGTTTCAGGCAGTAGAGGGGCGAGAGGGTCTCGACCTCATAGAAGGGGCTGCTCGTGTAGATTTCGAAGTTACACCCGTCATCAGGGTAATCAGCGCCCTCGATATAATCTGACTTCTTGATAAATGAGAGATCCCCTCTCTGGAACAGAGCAAATCCATGACGGTTGGTGAATCCCACCTTTCCCGTTTCTCCGGTCGGGTTGATGATGAAGAACTCGTTTGTTGGCCGCCATTGCTTCGATTGGACGTCCGACCCGACCCCAAGCCAGCTTCTCCAATATTTCATGTCCTTCACATTCCACTCGCTACCCTCCCCCCAGGGTAAGTAGATGGCTGAACCTTTCCCCGGGATGATACAGCTGAGTGCCCAGATCCCTGCGGTCTGAAGCAAAGAACCTTCGTTTACGATTGTGTAGTCGATCGTGAAATGGCGTTCCTCCGCCTGTACCTGGATGATCTTTTTGATTGAAGTGCTCTCATCGAGAGTCATGATTGTGACGCGGAAGTCATTCAATGAGGCTTGAACAGCCACATTGTCCGGTGCATAGGTAGTGGGGCCTTCCGGGGAGACCCAGAGCCTCGTGCCTCCGTATACATGCCATTCGTCCGAATTGATGTTCTTTTTACTGAAGCTTTCTTCATCTAAGTAAAAGAAGTTCTCGCCACCCTCGGGCTTGAAACTAATAATGCGGGGCCCGACTTCAGTCAGTATGATAAGTTCATCGCCCTTCCCATTGGTAATCCTGACCGCCTCGAATCCCTGAAATTCTGTCTTCTCAACCATATGTCAACGTACCTCCCCAATTATTCTATATTTGCCGTGATGTTAAAGGCAGGCGGCTTGAGTATGAGTTTCTTGATCGTACACTTGTCAGCAGATGCCTTGACTGCATTGACGTACTTCTGCGGAAAATCGGCTGGAAGCTGAATATCGATGTTGATCCTTGTCACCATCCTTGTTGCGTTGTCCCGCTCCGTGTTCAAGACCATTCGAATGTTGTCTGTCGGGATATTACGTTCGCTGCAAAAACTGAGAACATAAAAACCGGCGCAGGTGCCGATGGAGCACAAAAACAGGTCGAAGGGTGCCGGAGCCGTGTTTTCGCCTCCTTCACCTTCCGGCTGGTCCGTTTTCATGGTAAACCCTTTGTAGTCTGCATCAACCTTGAGACCACCTGGAAAAGTTACGATCATGTCCATTGTGCAATCCTCTCTTGAGTGAAATACGGTTTTTGATGTATTGTATAGTTTAAAAGAATTAGCCTGACCGATCAATAAAAAGTGTGTCATACCTGGGGGAGGAGAAGATGCAGTTTCTTCTACCTATAACGCGTGGTGGATCAGGAGTGCGCCTGTCATTATTGCCGCATGCGGTGATCACTCAAAGTCGTGGAAGCGGGGTGATGGGAAGGACCACCTGGATATCGACGTAGCA
>CBFDDP010000020.1:0-32828 GCA_965603595.1 uncultured bacterium | reverse complement strand
GATGCGGCACATGTTTCGATGAGGACCTGTTCCGATTGACCACTGTGCAGGGAGGTAGGGACCCATGCTGTTGTCTGCAGCTTCATACGAGCGTGTTATTGCCATAGGGGATCTGCACGGGTACCATGGGCCACTGCAGTGTATGCTACAGAAGATCGATCTTCGAAGCGGGGATTTTATCATCTTTATAGGAGACTACATCGATCGGGGACCCAATTCAAAAGAGCTCGTTCAGGAACTCATCGAACTCAGGTTGGCGCACCCCCACGTGGCATTTCTGCGGGGTAATCATGAGGACATGTTGCTCGGCTCCCTCGGGTACAGTGCCATGGTGTCCGACATGAGCACATGGCTGTACAATGGCGGCTCCCAAACGTTGCATTCCTATGGCCTAAGCAGGGACGAGCTGAACCGTATCGTGAGCCTGCGGGACGAAAGTGAGCGTCGAGCTACACTCATGAAGGTCTTCCCAGAGGCGCACATTAATTTTTTTCTCGATCTTGAGATGTACGTGGAAACCGAGCACTATTTCTTCTGTCACGCAGGTGTGGACCCCGCTGTCTCCATTGAGGAGGGAAAGCACAGTCCCCACAACCTGCTCTGGATGCGGGAGCATCTCTATACCGATGAACCATGCTGGGAGAAGACCCTTGTCTGTGGGCACACGCCGCTCAGGGACATACGCATATCTGAGAAACTGATATGTATCGATACAGGTCTGCACTATTACGGAAGGCTCTCTGCCATCGATGTGAAGTCGAAGGAGGTTTTTCAGGTGAGCATGGGATAGTCTCTGTATGGAATGTGTTTGATGTGTTCAGGGAATGATCCTGCCCCGGTCCCTGGGAAAGATCGAAGCTTCGCGTACATTGACGAGCCCGAGTATCTGTGCGGTGATACGCTCGAGACCGATGGCCAATCCGCCATGGGGGGGCATGCCGTAGGCAAAGGTATCGATGTAGTAGTCGAAGTCCCCATGATCCAGGCCCTGTGCTTCGAAGGCATCGATAAGCATCTGATAGTCGTGTATCCGCTGACCCCCCGTCGTAATCTCTATCCCCCTGAACAGCAGGTCAAAGCTTCGTGTAAACTCCGGGTTGCTCTTGAGCGGCATGGTATACACCGGCCGCTTGGAGAGCGGGTATTCGGTGAGAAAGAGAAGTTCTGTATCGTGGTTCTTCTTTGCCCACTCGCAGATGAGCTTCTCTCCTTCCGGATCGAGGTCGTAGCCCTTGAGGCGCTTGTTGAACTCCTTTTCCAGTATGGTGCAGGCTTCCCTGATGGGTATGCGGGGAATCTTTGTGGGCACGGGGAGGGTCTGCTCGAAGATGTCCAGTGCTGATGCATGTTCGTTGTTCAGCTGCTCAAAGAGGTGGATGATAAACCCCTCCTCCACGTCCATCACGTCATGCTCATTTTCGATGAAGCCCATCTCGTAGTCCAGGCTCACGTACTCGTTCAGGTGACGGGAGGTGTTGTGCTCCTCCGCCCGGTACACATGCCCGATCTCGAATACCCGTTCATACCCTGAGCCGACAAGCATCTGCTTGTAGAACTGGGGCGACTGTGCCAGGTATGTGAGCTTGTCGAAGTAGTCAACGGTGAAGAGTTGTGTGCCACCCTCGGTGCCGGTGGCAATGATCTTCGGGGTGGTGACTTCTGTGAATCCTTCCCCCCTCAAGTATGTTCTGAAGGCGTCAATGATGTCAGCCTGAAGCTTGAAGATGAGGTTTCTCTTCGGATTTCGCAGGGAAAGCACCCTGTTGTTGAGCACGGTTTCCAAATCGAGTTTCTGAAAAACAGCCCTGTCGTTGACAAGTATGGGGAGTTTTTTCCTGGGTGCGGAAAGCACCTCAACCCGGCTCATGCTGAGCTCGACACCGCCCTCGGCACGCTCATCTTCGATGACGGTGCCTGTTGCGTATATGACGGTTTCGTTCCGCAGGTCCTGTTTCCTGACAACACCGGGTTCCGTGATGATCTGCGCGATACCGGTCCTGTCCCTGAGCAGGATAAACACGATCTTGCCCTGTTTTCGAACACTGTGAATCCATCCCCCCAGGGTCACCTCTCTGCCGATATGGCTTTTCAGATCACGGATGAACACTCGCTCAATCATCACC
Organism: uncultured bacterium; assembly: GCA_965603595.1. Classification (GTDB taxonomy): domain Bacteria; phylum Spirochaetota; class B62-G9; order B62-G9; family DRHN01; genus JAGLSF01. The sequence goes on along the minus strand of CBFDDP010000020.1, from coordinate 30,705 downwards.
AAACCCCTCGGGCGTAATATGATGCAAGGTATCGGGTTGGAAAACCGATGTCAAGAATTTTAGGGCTCGGGCCAGCCTAAGGACACACACATAGGTGCCACCCTCGAAGGGCATCTCATAACACCCGGTATCGGGAACTCTGCCAGCAACTTCAGGAATGTGGGCAGGCGGGGGTTGGTTGTTATTTCTGTTTCCTATCCACTTTGTAGAGATAGGGGATAAGTCCCATGGCGTTGTAGGTTGCGGAGCTGGGAATGATGTTTCCGTATCCCCTCCTGAATCCATACAGTTCGGCCGGGACCGCTATCTGTATAATGGGGATTTCCCGCGCAATGATGTGCTGATACTCATGATACAGCTTCAGGGCCTCGTCATTGCTCCAGGTCGTACGGCCGAGGGCAAACAGAACATCGACTCTTCCCTCCCATGCAGTGGCGGGAGATTCCTGATAGGGATGCCACAGGTGCAGTGCGCCCTTAGATTCCCAGATCCACGACGCGTCATTGGGTTCTATACTTCCCTCAATGCCGAGAATGACGGCTTCCCACTCAAAGGTGTCGAGCAGCTTGGTTACGATCAGGTCGTAGCCCGTGGGTTTGAAGGACACGCTGATGCCTGCGTTGCGCATACTCTCAGCGATGAGCTCACCCATTTTGACCCGGAAGGGATTGTCCTCGTTGGTGAGCATGGTGAAGGTAAGAGCTTCGCCGCTGGGGAGGTTGAGAAAGCCGTCACCGTCGGTGTCCGTCAGGGAAAGCTGCCCGAACAGGGCCCCGGCCTCATCCGGGTTATAGGACACAGGAGGAATGCTCGTATGAAAGGGTGAAGCGTTTCGTTCCGATGATTCGTCAATGAAGGCGTACCCCTGGTATATCTCATCCACGATACGCTGCCTGTCTATCAGGTGGGACACGGCCCTTCTGAACAGAGGATTCGAAACCAGGGCATGCTTTTCATCGCTCAGGGTCTTCGGGTTCTGATTGAAGGCGAGGAAGTGGTTACCCCTGAGTGTGTGTCCTGCCGAATAGAGGTCGTAGTTTCCCTCCTCACGGTTTTCCATGAGCAGCTGCACATCACCGCTGGCAATGTCGATGTCCTTGATATCGTAGAAATCCAGTTCCCCGATCTGGAATTTGAGTATCTTCGTCTCGTTGTCCAGGTCGAGGAGCTCTATGATCTCATCCAGATAGGGTACATTTTCAGGCTGCAGGGAGCCCTCCCGTGGCCTGTAGCGGGGGTTTCTGGCGAGCCGGATGTGCTGTCCCGGTATAACTTCGCTCAGTATGTATGGACCCGTACCCACCACATCGCTCATTCCCCTTTCAATCCGGCCCCATTCCTTGTTGAACCCGTCGATACCCTTCTCCTCAATAAGAGGCTCAAGTATATGCCTGGGAAGCACGTGGATATTGGTAAGGGTGTGAAGAAAGGGGCGGTAGGGAACGGGCACATCGATTCGTACCGTGTAGTCGTCGACCCTGTGGACATTCACGAGGCTGTCGCGGATTCGCAGTACATCGGCCTTTTTTGAATCCACCTCGGGATTCATGTATATCTCTTCGAAGCTGAATAGTACATCGTCGGCAGTACAGGGATTGCCGTCGGAAAAGAGGACCCCCTCGTCGAGGCTCAGAAGGACGGAGTGGCCCTCATTGACGATACGGTATTCCTTTGCGATACCGCTCTGAACCTCACCGGTGAGGGGGTTCGTACTGAGCAGTCCCTCGAATACGAGTCCGAGAAGCGCATAGAGGGACCGCGATCTGGTGGTGACAATGTTGAGGGTATCGAGCTCCTGGAGGTCCGCGCGTGTCATACTGCCGCCTCGTTTCCCCTCTTGGAACAGGGCGGCGTCTGTCTCGAGTATGCCTCCCATAATGCTATGGTATTCCGGACCGGATATTCTTCTCGCCCTGCATCCCCCGATCACGATCAGCGGCAGCAGAATTAGGAAGAAAATGATCAGCTTTTTCATGAAAGAAGCCCAGGAGACAGGTTGTATGCGTAACGAGTGTGCCTTTAAGGAGGTAAGCTATTACCATAACCGATATGAGTCAACCGAAAGGGCTATGCGGTGTGGAGTTGCTATGGAATGTTTTTTCACCAAGTAAAAGGAATTCGCATTATAATTAAGGTGAATGTCGAGTTTCCAACCTATCAATAAAGAGAATCATACATTTGGTTTAAATGATCATATTGCTGGCGAACTTCGATTCAACTAATGGAAATATTCATTTAACTCGTAGGTTCTTCAGTTACATACAGTACAATTGAAAAAAGATCGAAGTTCGCCCTAATAAGGGGTGTGGCAATGCTCGACTGTGTGCAGGGATGACATTATGAGAAAAAGCATCTTCATTGCAGGTATTCTGTTCAGCCTGTTCTTTGCCGGAACGCTTCATGCCGTTGAAGTGAGCGAGGAGAAGGACATCGCCATATTCGGATTGACGGCCGGCAACCTCAGCGTTCCCAGAGAGGTGCTCACCTATGCAGAATCTTCCATCGTCAACGAGTTCATCCAGCTGAAGCGCTTCAATGTGCTCGGGTATGAGAACTACAGGCTCGAGTCCGGGGATGTTGAAGAGTTTATAGAGCGGGTGCGGGAGCTTCAGGCTGAGAAGGCAAAGGAGGAGGGGACCTACGATGAGAAGTTCGGTACAGTGGTCATCAAGGGAGAGGATTTCGACCGCATCGTGGGATCGGTGCTCATCGTCATTCCCTCTGTGGCCGAGTATCGTGAGACAAGGGTGCAGGTCCCGATCATCACCGAAGACACCATCTACTACATTTTGAACTATGATGTGAACATCGCCATAGACCTGACCTTTGTCAATGTCCGTACTGGCACGAGGGAGGAGTCGCTGCGCATCAGCGGTTCTGCACAGAAGCAGGACATGCGCAGGGCTTCAAGTCAGGCGGTGAATGATGCGGTTTCCAATCTTGGGCACAGGCTGAAACAGATAGAGACCTTTAAGATAAAATCCGGTGTAGTCAGGGTGCAGGGAGACGGGGTGTTCTTCGAGCTCGGTTCTGCTATCGGTGTAAAGCCGGGTCACGAGTATGAGGTTCTCACCAAGCAGGAGATTGGGCGCACGGGCCGCATCACACAGATTCCCACAGGTCTTGTCAGGGTTAAAGCGGCCTATCCTGACTTGAGCGAGGCGCGGATCGTCTATCAGAAGGAGCGCATCACCGAGGGTGATCAGCTCGTGGAAGTGGCGAAGCTAGGTATGGGGCTGGTTTTCTACCTCGGTGCCATGCAGGTGGATATTCCCGATATGAACTATAATATAAATGTTTTTAATGATGGTTACCCCTCGACAACCACCGATTACTACTACATGGATTTTGGTCAGCCGGCAAAGGACTGGGCACCGGCGCTCGGTATGTCTGTAGAGTATGCCCTGGGGTACCGGTTTCAGGCGCTTGCTGATCTTCAGGCTGTTCCTGCAGGCAGCATGTGGGGGTTTCTCGGCGAGTTCGGTGTGGGGTCGCGTTTCTTCAAGAGGCGGTTCAACCTGCAGCTTAAGGCTCTTCTCGGGTTCATGTACATGACCTCCTTCGCGCAGGATCTGGGGAGAGGACCGGGCGAGCCTGACCACCTCGATATTGCAGAAGAGAGAATCGATTATGATCAGCAACCCACCATGACCATTTACGGCTTCTCCTTCGGTGCCAAGGGCGGGGCGTCCTTGAATTACAGGATTGGGAGGGGCAGCTCGTTTTGCCTGGGTGTGAACTATAGGGCCTACACCGCCATCGAGGACTGGAGCATTACCATTGAGGAGACCTCGGGCAGCAGTAAGAGTTCGGTGGATTTCACCAGCGACAGCGATAACATTGCCGGGGAAGGCCTGAAACGGGTGAGCATATCGGGGTTTTCGTTCTTCGGCGGCATAACCATACTCTTCTAAATGATGAATTATTGGTGAAAGCTCACGTAAGTGCCAAAGTGAGCTGTCACCATACGTACCATAATTAGTTCTTGGTGAACAATTCACAATTTGAATAAACTAACATGAGACCTGAATATCTACTTGGAAAATATAAAGAGTTAAGAACTAATGATTGAGCTGGTGGACAATTCGCAAGAATTAAGCCTGCTTCGCAGGAGATACCACCAGCGACTAATTAAGGGATGTGTCCCCATTATTCTTGTGCTATATTGTACTGAGAAGTATAAACGTTTGGGGCCTCTGATCGGTCCGGCTCTGGAGTAGCGGTTCAGCATCATCTGCGGGATTTCAGCATCTAATTCGAGTAACACGAAAACGTAGTAATAACATTACAGTAAGTAGACAGAGGGAGCAATACCATGAAAATGAAGAGCATTCTGGCAGTTGGTGTTCTTTTTATTACTGTAGCCATGTTCCTGATATCCGGATGCACAGGGAGCCCTGTCAAGACTGGCGGTTCGATTGATGGTCCGCGAATCGTACAGAGCGGTGTAGGAAAGGCAAAGGATTTCGACGATGCACTGACACTGGCCTTTCGTGATGCACTGAGGAAGGTTGTCGTGGGGCTCGTGGGCGAGGAGGTTGAAGCTGCGAATAAGGACACGCTCGAAGCCTACATGTACGGCATCACCGAGAGCTTCATATCATCCTATGAGGTGACTGACAAGGTGAAGTCAGGGAAGCAGACGGTTGTTTATACCCGGGTCTCCTTTGACAAGAACAAGGTGGAGGAGAGTCTCAGGACACTGGAAATTCCCATACTGGTGGTAGAGGAGGAGAAGGACTACTCTGAGTCACCCTTTGCGCCTCTCATCAATGAGGCCATAGACAATCTCACGTATCTCGTCTATTTCGAACCGGAGAAGAAGAATATTGAGGACGAGTATGCACGTCTCAGCGTCAATCGGGTGAACAACTATCTGGCCAACAAGGGATACGAGTACATCGAGCTAGAGAGGATTATGGAGATCAAGGATGAGTATCTGAAACTCTACGAGGAGACCGCAGGTGCGGTGAGCGTCGTGCAGCTTATTGCCCAGGCATTGAATGCGGATATCTATATCGTTGCCGACGGCATTGTGGAGGATGCCGGAACGGAGGGGGATATACACTTTGCGTCTGCCTCCATAGACCTCAAGGCATTCGAGAGTGCCACAGCCAGGGGGCTCGGCACCGAGACAGGATACTCGGGAAAGCTCGGCCTCGCGAGCGGTATGGACGCGGCGAAGCGCAAGTGTGTCGAGGTGGCGGTGGAGAATGCCACAGAACCCGTGATCGATCTCTCACGTGCATACATGATCAAGGCGTTCGAGAACGGCATACGCTACGAGGTGTTGGTGCAGGGTGTCATGAGTTACGACCTGATCAGGGTTTTCGCAGATGAGGTGCGGGGGACGATAAACTTCAGGCGGATGAAAGAGGTTTCCGCAGCAGAGGGCATGGCCAAGTACTATGTCTACTATATGGGGAGGAAGAACGAACTCATTGATGAGGTCATGAACAACCTGCTCAGCAAGGATGGCTTCGAGAACTTTACGGTATTGGTTTCACGGGGCAACGCGGTCATATTTGGTATCGCCGAGTAAATACCTTGGATACCGATGCCGTGGTGTGCAGATACATTTTTGACATGGAGGTGTAAAAACCTATGAAGAAGAGAAAGACTATTGTCACCATTGTCATAGCAGCTCTCCTTCTTTTGATCTTCGTACTGTCGGCCTGTTCGAGGAAGAGCGTCATTGATGTGAAGGAACCGAAGAAGAGAAATGTGGGCGAGGAGTTTGTCGTCCAGAGCAAACCTGATAGGAAGCCCAAGTGGACCAAGGACGATGAGTTCGAGGTAACGAGGGAGCAGAGGGAGAAGGTCATCTATGTCATTTCAGAGGTGTCCGATCAGAAGGACAAGCGTGCCGGTGAGCGTCTCGCTGAGGCAGAGCTGAGGAGAAAGATCGCCGAAGGCATTGAAACCCTCGTGCAGTCCCAGTTCCAGGATGCCTTGTCAGGGACCCAGGACACCTACAAGGAGGCCTTTGAGAGCTACCTGGTCGTGGTCGCCGAAAACGTCTCGGTGGTCGGACTGATCGTGACAGACACCTACTGGGAAAAGATTCAGCGTATCAAATCGGTGGAGGAAGTGGAGTACTACTACCGGGTCATAAAGCGCGGCAAGATGCCCTATACGAACTACGTGACTGCGCGTGACCAAGCCTGGCAGGACGTGCTCGACCGGGTCACCACCGACCAGGAGCGTGAGGAGCTGCAGCGCCTCATTGCAGAGATGAAGACCTGGGACGACGTATAGAAGGAAACGGGAAAAACCATGTTTCACCGTGATATGAAAAGGTGGGTTTACCTATTTGTAAGTGTTCTCCTTTGCACGGGGCTCTTCCTGCCCGGATGCGCTACCGGTGGTGGTGCAGGCAAGGTCGCGACTGGCCCCGAGCGTGTGTACACCTCACACAAAAAAGCCCCCTCCTGGATAACAGACATACCGGAGGAGAAGCGCTACTTCTACTACGTCGGCACGAGTGCGGATACGGACAGCTTTGACACGGGCAAGAAGGAGGCAATTGGCGATGCGCTTTCGCAGGTGGTTTCCACTATCGGTATCAAGGCCACGTCTACCGCAACCTACGAGGAACGCTATTTCGCGGAAGAGTATAGGACATCCATTGAGGCCGAGCTGCTGACGGCGGGAAAGGCAAAGCTTCAGGATACTGAGATAACCGAGATCTATTACGAACAGTGGGAGAGACCGGACGGCAGTTCCTTCTTTCGCGTGTGGCTCCTGTTGAAGTATGCCAAAGCTGAGATCGAGCGTGAACAGGAGCGGCTGGCCGAGATCATCCAGCTCAAGTACGGCGAAGTGCAGCACTTCGAGGAACTCGCGGCACAGTACGAATCCCAGGAACAGCTCGTTGATGCGGTCTCGGCGCATCTCAGTGCCTGTGTCGCGGCCCTCAAGATCGATGAAGGAGATGTGTATTTCGACCGAAATATGATACGGGCCAGTGAACTCCTGCTGAAAGTCAGAGCCCATAAGACGGGTGAAGATCAGCTCGGCTGGGTGGGAAATCCCCTGGATAAGCCTCTGGGCTTGCGGCTTTACTATCTTGAGGGTGAGCAGGAGGTTTCCATCCCCAACGTACCGGTTCGTTTCTCATACCGTGTTCCCAAGGCAAGGTCAGCCGGGTATAAGTGGATGGTTTCATCGGCGGTGACCGGTCAGGAGGGCACGGCAGAGTATGCAGTCGGCATGGTCTATGAGGTCAGCAGGGAGAACCGTGTGGATGCGCGGATCGATCTTTCCACCTATCTCGGCCAGCTCAGGGCCGCACCCTCCAGGTACCGTGAAGGTATCGAGTCCTTTGGGAATGTGCTGGCCTCGAAGAGGACAACCTTTCTCTTCGCCTCAGACACCAGGGCGCGTGAGATAAGAACAGCCGTTTATTTCATGCAGTACGATGTAGACGGCAGTGTTCTCGTCAAACCCGTAACGGCACCGGCTTTTTACGAGGTGCTCTTTGAAAAGCAGTTTGCCGTGCGTGTGATCGACATAAAACCGGGTTCCCTCGATGGCAAGGAACAGGGGGAAGTGTGGCAGGAACTCGATGCCCGTGCAGCAAAGGGGACCAGGCGCATCATATTCGGCACTGCACAGGTCGTGGAGTACGACACTGTTTCAGGCTATGAAATGGCACGGGTAACCGCCGAAGCAACACTACTCGACCGTGAAACCGATGAAATCATCAGGACCTGGCATATGCAGCGCAGCGGAACCGGGAGTTCACGGGAAACTGCACGGCTGAACGCCTTCACCCAGGTAGGAAGGTCTCTCGGCGAGGTCATAGCAAACACCATGCCCTGATTCTAGGTCAGTTCTACAATCGAGATCTCTCTGTCGAGCTGCTCGAGCGCCTTTTCCATGAAGCGGATCCTCTCCTGTGCAAGCTTCCTGCTTCTCTCGAGTATGAGATGGCTCTCAGCCCGCTCCTTGTACTCCCGAATGTGACTGAGCACATCCACGAGGCTTTTGGCACCCTTCCAGAAAAATGCACCGATGGCGAGCCTGGTGATGCCGGACATGCCCAGGGAATCGAGCATATCGGCGTCATGAAGCATTTTCCCCTCTGTGGATTTCGGGTTCCCCTCGGGTATGTGGTTGAGGATTGCCTCCTTGACCTGAGCGATCTTCACGGGTTTGAAACCGACCTCATGCAGAACGGCCTCGGCCTTCTCCGCTGACTGGAGCTGATGGGGTTCTGTGAGTATGATATCGTGGAGGTAGGTGGCGGCGAACAACACCTCGTCGTCGTACGCATCCTCGAGCTGCTTTGCAAGGTGATAGACCCTGTTTACATGGTCAAACCCTCTCGCAAGCCTTCCCGCACACATATCTTTCGCATATTGTATGATGATGTTCTGCAATATGAGCGCTCCATCTATGGTATGTTAATGCTCTTTTTCTTTGCAGATAATATATCTTTTAATAAATTCACAGTCAATTAAGCTCGGGAGCAGTGAGGACCTATGAAACTCTACGATACGTTGCAAAAGAAGAAGGTGATCTTTCAGCCGATCAGGGAACAGGAGGTCGGCATCTATCTCTGCGGCCCGACGGTTTACGATTACGGGCATCTCGGGCACGGACGTTCGGCAATCGTCTTCGATCTTCTCAGGCGCTATTTCATCTACAGGGGGTACCGGGTGACCTTTGTGCGAAACTGGACCGATATCGACGACAAAACCATCGAACGCGCCAGGCAGGAGGGGATCACGGTGGAGGAGCTCACCTGGAAGTTTATCGACATATACCGTGAGGACTATGCAAAACTGAACTTACTCGAACCTGATTACGCACCGAAACCCACTGAGCACATGGCTGAAATTATCATGATCATAGAGCGGTTGTTTGAGAATGGTCACGCCTATACACTCGAAGACGGTGTGTACTTCGACATCGCGACCTTTCAGGAATACGGCGCTCTGAGCGGTCAATCCCTCGATGAGCTTCGAAGCGGCGCACGGATCGAGGTGGACGAATCGAAGAAGAACCCCGGCGATTTTGCACTGTGGAAGTTCCAGAAGCACGGGGAGCCGGCCTGGGACAGCCCGTGGGGCAGGGGCCGGCCGGGCTGGCACATCGAATGCTCGGCCATGAGCTTCCGCTATCTGGGAGAGGAGATTGATATACACTGCGGCGGCCAGGACCTCATATTCCCCCATCACGAGGATGAGATCGCTCAGTCCCGGGGTGCGGGCTATGGTTTCGCCCGCTACTGGTTGCACAACGGTTTTCTCAACATCGACGATGAAAAGATGAGCAAGTCTCTTGGAAACTTCTTCACACTCCGCGATGTTTTCAAGCGCTATACGCCGCCTGCGGTACGCTTCTTCCTCCTGTCGGCGCATTATCGGGCGCCTCAGAATTTCAGCGAGGAGAACCTGCAGCACGCGGAAAACACCCTGAAGCGGTACAATGATTTTATACTCCGTGTCATGGAAATCACCGGAAAAGGGCCGACAGGAGAGGTGGGAGAGGTAATGCGGGATCTCATTGAGAACGCGAAGCAGGGCTTTGAAGAGGGGCTCGACGACGACCTGAACATATCAAAGGCACTCGCATTCATTGCAGACCTGATAAGAGCGGTGAACAGCAGCATTGATCGGGGGAGCGTGACTCCTTCGGAGGCTGCTTCAGTGATCAGCTTCCTTCAAAATATCAATGAAGTGCTCGGTATCTTTTCCTTTGAGCGGGAGATGCTCCCGGAGGAGATAGAGGCGCTCATCGAGGAACGGACCCGTGCACGGACTGAGAAAAACTTTGCGCGTGCAGATGAGATTCGGGATACACTTCTGGAGCGCAGCATTGTACTGGAGGACACGAGGGATGGCACCCGCTGGAAAAAGTCCTCCTGAGTAATCTCACCCCTGTAACCAGATGTGAAAACCCCCGCCATGTACTCAGAGAACTCTTCCTATCTCATCCAGTACAGAAGCGTCTCCTTCCTCCCGCAGCCGTCTCTCCAGGGCCCTCCTGCTCGCCCCGGTGTCCATTCTTCCCAGTGCCCATGCCGCGAATGATCGGATAATCGGAGATGTATGGGCAAGTGAGGTCCGCAGAGACGGCAAGGCTTCCTCACATGGATAATTTCCGAGGCAGAGAAGTGCGTTTTGAATGATGGCGAGCCGGTCGCGAATGATGAGCTGATTGTCCCTGAACCGCTCCTCCCACTGCTCACGACTGTATGAGAGTAGGTCGATGAGGTCATCACCCGGACCCACATATCCAACTGTATGCTTTTCAGCACTGGGCTTGAGTTTATCGTTGTAGGGACATACATCGATGCAGGTGCTGCAGCCATATAGTCTGTTCCCCCAGTTGGGGCGGTATGCATGAGGTATGGGGACGAGGTTTTCAGAGAGATACTGATAGCATCTGTTCACGTCGAGTCTGCCCTGCTCGAGTATGGCATTTGTAGGGCATGCGTCGATACACAGGGAGCAGTTTTCACACAGAGAAAAATCCGGCGAAACGGGAGAGCCTCTCTTCTCGAAATCTGTGCCGGTGAAGTCGATACGCAGATCGGTCAGCATTTCGCCTATAACAAAGTAGGAGCCCATCTCCCTGTTGATGAGCACGCAGTTCTTGCCGAAGGCCGCGAGCCCCGAGTATGCGAAGAACACCTTTTCGGGGATTGAGGTATAGTTGGAGAGTGGCCTGGCCCTGATGGGAATATCGATCTCCCGCTCGAGCCCGGCGATCATCTCCCGAAGCCTCCCGGTGATATAGCGGTAGTTGTTGCGCCATGTAAAGCGGGCAATACGGCCGTATGGACGGCCCATAGCCTTCATGCTCAATTCCCGGGGCGCCCCGTGCCCCGATAAATGCGCAGCAGTTGGTGTGCTGCGAATGTATCCCCCTTCGTCGGGATACTCCTCGTCTGTGTAGTAGTACTTCGCAGCAACGATGATACTCCGGGCCCACTCCCGGTTACCCTTGTAGGAATAGGCCTTTTTTGTCTTTTCCTCGGTCCACCTGTACTGAGCTGGAATGAGGCCCTCCCCCAATGCACCGATGGTATGCTCCAGGGGACCGGTTAGGTCTGGGATCGGTATGAGGTGATATGCATCGATACCTGCAGCATATTTGGTAAGAGCACTGTATACTCTCTCATAATCCATAAGCCGCATCTAGTTACACACCATCCTTAGAGCGATCACAGAAAGACCTGTATGTAGAAGATGGCCGGGATAACCGGCATGATCAACAGGGTGGTCAATATCCACGCGGCATTGGCCAGGTCCTCGTTGAGTCTGAATATCTTTGACAGCACAACCGCAAGTATGGCCGAGGGCATGAAAGACTCCACCAACACAACCTGCAGGGGCAGTGTAGTGGACATCCGAAAGTAACCGAGCGCCCACACGAGCAGCAAGCTCATCAGCGGATTGTACACGAACTTGATGAGCGAGATCCACAGAGAGTGTCTCACATACTTGAGGGAGCGGCGGAAGTTGAGCCCGAGACCGATAGCAAAGGAAAAACTTGCGGTGAGCAGGTAGGCAAGGAATTTGGTAACCAGCAGGTTGAGAAGCACCGGCCGTGAAACCCCTGCTAGGTTCAGTCCCATGCCGATACACATGGAGGAAATGGGAACGATGCTCACCGGATTGCGCACAAGGTCCAGGAACGCATCCCGCAGCCGGCTGTCTCCCTCGCCAGAAATGGAGCTCATCAGAGGAAATCCCACGAAGTAGTAGAAGGGCACATAGAGCGTGATGTACCAGCTTGCAAGGTAGAGACCCTGGTCACCAAAGAGAATGAAGCAGAGGAAAACACCCAGAGTCGGGCCGGTGTTGGAAAACATGGAGCATGCGACAAAACTTCCCTTTTCCTTCCTGTTCAAATGAAGCAGCCCCGACAGGAGGAGCCCGGGGAGAAGGGACAGGGCCTGCACGCCCACCGAAATCAGGGGCATGGTGAGGATCTGCACCCCCCTGAGTTCCACGGACCAGAAGGAGTTCAGCGTGATGAGGGGTGTCAGGAAGATGAGAAAGACTCTGGTGAGCATACTACTCTTCTCACGAAGCCCCGCGAATACAAAAGGGGTAACGTAACCGATGAGCAGGCAGCCGTATATGGCGATGAGGAAAATGATGAATTTGGATGTCATGGGCGCATAATTCGAGCAATGTTCTTTTTGTAGGGAGAAGAGACAATGCCCTTTTCGGTGATAATGCCCCTGATATAGCGGGCAGGCGTGACGTCAAAGGCCGGGTTGTACACCTGCACATTCGAGGGTGCGGTCTGCCTTCCGAATCCTCTGGTCACTTCATCAGGAGCCCGCTCCTCAATGGGAATGTCAGCTCCAGAGGCTGTCTTCATGTCGATTGTTGAGATGGGGGCCGCGATGTAGAAGGGGATGCCGAACTCCCCGGCGAGGATGGCCACCCCGAGTGTCCCGATCTTGTTTGCCGCATCGCCATTGGCGGCAATGCGGTCGGCACCAACAATGACCAGGTCGACTTTTCCCTGAGACATGGTGAAGGCTGCCATGTTGTCGGTGATGAGCGTGGTGGGAATTCCCGCCTCCACCAGTTCCCAGGCTGTAATACGTGCTCCCTGCAGGAGCGGCCTCGTCTCATCAACGTACACATGTATCCCAAGGCCCATCTCCTGTGCCCTGAACATGGGTGAAAGGGCAGTGCCGTACATGGCTGTGGCGAGCCCTCCCGCATTGCAGTGCGTGAGCAGGCCGTATCCGTCGCTGATCAGCGCCACCCCATTTACTCCTATGGAACGGCAAATGCGGTTGTCCTCCTCAATCATCTCAACCGCTTCGTGCAGGATGAGCTCCTTCAGCTTGTCCACGGAAAGGTCCCGGTAGCGGTCGACCAGGTTCTGTATCCTGTCGATGGCCCAGAAGAGGTTGACCGCAGTGGGCCTTGACGACCCGATAAAGTCGCACACCCCCTGAAGGGTCTTCGGAAAGGCATCCCTGTCGTCTCCCTTAAAATCCTTGATACCGAGATATATACCGAATGCGGCTCCAATACCGATCGCGGGTGCTCCCCTGATCTTGAGCTGCTTGATGGCATCCCACATCTCTTCCTTGGTATGTATGGTGATGAATGTTTTGTGCATAGGGAGCTGTGTCTGATCGATGATCCGGACCTCTCCCCTGTCATAGCTGATTGTCGGTACGGGCATCTCTTCCTCGCTCGCGTCCAAGGTAGGTTAATGATACTAAAGGTGCAGATTGATATCCAGTCCTAATTTCTATTGATTTTTGCTTTGGGAATAGATACATTGGGGCCAATTGAGAAAATTAAATCTTTAACAATTTCTTCCCAGGGAGGAGACTATGGCGGCATCTGCAGAGAGTCCGGTGGAGAGGTTTGCCGAAACCTGCGAAACGAGTGAAATATGGTGGGATTCTTCCCCCTTCGTATATGAGTCCTGGTCAAAGAAAACCATTGCCGATGCGGCGGATGAACGAAAAGAGGAGTATGCTGCATGGCACAAACGATACTACGCGGGTGAAAATCCCGGTGAACAGCTCTTTCGCGGCTGTACCACCAATCCCCCTCTGTCACTGACTGCTCTGAAGGACAGGCCTGCATTCTGGAAGGCATACATCATCGAGCTGCGCAGACAGAACCCCGATGCATCGTTGTCCCAGCTCTGGTGGAAGCTCTATCTCGAGCTCATCAAACGGGGTGGTGAGTACTACACGGGAAAATTCAACGAGTCCGGGTTCCAGTATGGCTATCTCACAGGCCAGGTGGACGCGCGCGAATACGAGAACACAGACCTGATGAAGCGTCAGGCCGAGGAGATTGCGGCGCTTTCCAATAATATTATGATCAAGATACCGGGTACTGCCCAGGGTATGGAGGTTATGAAGTATCTCACCTCAAAGGGTATCTCGACCTGCGCCACACTCTGCTTCACCCTTCCGCAGTTTGTTGCAGTTGCGAAGACCGTGAAAGAGGGCCTGGAGGCTGCAAAACAGAAGGGTGCCGACCTCTCACACTGGAGGTCCACGATCGCCTATATGACGGCCCGCTACGAGGAGCTGGGCAACTTTCAAAAGGAACAGGAAAAACTAGGACTAGAGCTTTCAGAGTCGGAACTTCGGTGGTCGTCCATCGCGATTCTGAAAAAGGGGATCGAGTATCTGGAGAGTGGAAACTACCCCTCCAAGATGCTCGTCGCCTCCATGAGAAAGGGCCCCGTGGTCGACGGTACGACAAGGGTCTGGCACGTCGAGAAGCTCGCCGGTGCTGACATGGTGTATACCTGTCCGGGCAAGTTCCTCAATATTGTGGACGAGTATTGCTATGACATTGAGTTCGATCCGGATGCATGGAAGAAGCCCGCGCCCGAGGAAACCGTGGAAAAACTGAGCAAGTTTCAATATTTTCGTGAAGCCTATGATCCGGAGGGGCTCGAGCCGCCGCAGTTCAACTCCCATCCATCCATGGTTGCCACAGCCACGCAGTTTGGCAATGCCTGCACCGACATGGAGGCCTTCGTTGAGGATGCGCTGAAAGGGGCCGATATTACTTCGAAGCTGAAGGTGCCGGTATAACCAGCTGCATGCTATGAAGGTACAGAGACCGAATGAACTCCTGCAGAATCTGCAGGTAAAAATCTCCTTTTCCAGAAAGGCCATCCAATACTGGACGGCCTTTTTTCAACCCTCTCACGCACAGCAGTAAGGGAAGTGGGTATGCCGGCTGTAATCGATGTGATGGAGTGGAGGCTCCTGCTGTTGCCGGGAAAGATGGCCTTGCAATACGGGATTAATCGGTATAGTATTATAGTGAGTTGCACAATCGTTTTGGGATCCGGATAGATCATGGTCGAAATTACAAAGGAGAGGGGAGCAAGACCTAAGTATCTTCAGCTCAGTGACTGGCTGAAGGGCATGATTGAGAAGGGCCGCTATGCCATCGGTGAACGACTCCCCTCAGAGATCGAATTGTCCCAGATGTTCAGCATGAATCGGAATACGGTCCGGCAGGCCATTCTGCAGCTGGTCAATGAAGGTCTCGTGATCAAGAAGAACGGTGTGGGCACCTTCGTGACGTCACGGGTGGACAACAAGGTCCAGTATTCTTTAAAGAATATAACGAGCCTCACCCGCGAGTTCAGCAAACTGGGTATTCAGACAGAGACACTTATCGTCTCGAAGAAGGTGATCCATACCACCGACGATCTTGCGGAAAAGCTGATGCTCGGCAACGATACAAGGGCAATTCAGATAAAACGGGTCCGTTACGGTAACAGCATGCCCCTTGTGCTTGAGCGGAGTTATCTCTCCTACAGGGAGTACAAGAAAATCCTCAACATGGATATACCAGATTCACTCTACCAGATGCTCGTCGATGAGTTCGGTGTCACCCTCGAACGTTCCATTCAGACGCTCAGAGCAATTCAGCTGCCGGACAAGGATGCGCAGCTGCTTGAGGTTGAATCGGGATTTCCAGCCACGCTCCAGGAATCGATTATTTACGATAACAACATAGCTGTTGAACTGCTTCATTCCTACTACAGGGGGGATAAATTCGTCTTCAAGGTGGAGTCCGGCAGGTTCAGCCCCATGAACATACAGTGAGGGACTATACGGCTTTGATGGATCTTCGATCTGGCTGGATCCGTCGTTCGAGACCCATCCTCCTGTCATCACTCGCCCTCCTATCGGGAGTATAGCGAAGGTCGATTTCAACAGGGATGTCTTTCGATCGTCTTTTGCGTTCGGAACGTCTTTCGAATATGTTCCGCCGATCTGCTGGGGTTCGTCTATCCGATCCTGACCTTTTATCAGTCATGCCTCTTCCCCTCCGTGTAGGGTATGGTATATGAACAGGGCGCTCATGTCTACGCTCCTGCTGATTTTATACGGGATGCACTAGAAAACATTACTCCTTCGGGGAAAATCTGTCAAGGGGTGTCCGTAATTAAGTAGGGATGCACTGCCTTATGCGCCAGCAACCTTTGATTTCATCGCGACCCGGTCAGCATGCTCTGCATTCTCAGAATTCGCTCAGCCTGTCAGCAACCCGCGCCACCTCCTGTGCGGGTGTGGAGGCACCGCTTATGACGCCAACCTTTTTTACTTGTCGAAACCAGTCTTTTTGAAGCTCCCGGGCGTTTTCAATATGGACGGCCGGTACGATATTCCGAGTCTGGGCGAACAGTGTCTTGGTATTGCTCGAGTGTTTACCACCGACCACGACGATGAAATCCGTTTCTCCGGCAAGTTTTTTTGCCTCCTGCTGGCGCGTGAGGGTTTCTCCGCAGAGTGTATTGCACACCAGCGTCTTCTTTGTACGGAGTACAATGCTGCTGAGTAGTGCGAGAAAGATATCGGGGTTGAAGGTGGTCTGTACCACAACGGCATTGGGTTCAGGGATCGTATCGGACGGAACGTCTTCGGGTCTCTGGAGAACGGTGTGGTCGGTCCCGATGAGTGAGGAAATGGCCTGCACTTCGGGGTGGTTCGGATTCCCTATGATGAGGATGTGATACCCGTCCTCCGTGAGTGTGGTTACCAGGTGGTGTATCTTCTTGACCCTGGGGCAGGTAAAATCAAATACGGTCAGTTCCTTGGCGGCGGCCTTCTGAAGAATTTCCTTCTGCAGGCCGTGGGTCCGTACCACGAACCTGCCCCCGTCGGGAATGGCCTCGATGCGGTCAGTTACCACGAGTCCGGAACCTTTTAGGCTCTCTATCACATCGGGATTGTGGATAATGTCTCCGAGGCAGTAGAGCTTACGGTTTTCCTGAAGCCTCTCCTGCACTCCCTGAATAGCCTGCCTCACACCCGAGCAGAATCCCGCGGTGCTGGCGACAACAACCTCTATTTCCATGCCTATCTACCGTTTTCTCTCAATGTTGTAGAGCAGCACATCGAGGAGGACTTTTCTGTACTCCTCCCGTGCAGACATTCCATTGATCAGTTCTTCCGCCCTTCCACTCAACTCCTCCATCTTCCGCTGAACCCGGTCCCGTATACCGTGTTTTTCTGCAATGTGACGAAGCTCTTCAACAGTGCCGCTGGGTATACCTCTCCTCTGTGTGAGCAGCCGCAGCACCTCACTCTCCCGTCCTGAAAGTCGATCGTCACCCGCGGTAAGCAGATGTACGAGGTGCAGGTAGTAGAGTGTCTTCTTCCCCTCCTCCATATCCGTTCCTACCGGTTTTCCGGTTTCGGTTTCCCTGCCGAAAAGATCGAGCTCATCATCCTTGATCTGAAAGGCAACCCCCATGTGCTCACCGATCTGCTCAAGTGTATCAATGGTGGCGACATCTTCCCCTGCAGCGGTTGCACCGGTGGCAAGGGGGAGAGAAAAGGTGTATCGGGCTGTTTTTGTTCGGTAGAGATCGATAATGGCACTTTCCCCGACGTCACTCTGTACACTGCTGAAAAACATATCCTGCATCTGTGCGAGCCCGACAGCGGTAAACGTGCGGGCCCATAACACCTGTATACACTCCCGTATTCCTGGATCCAGGTCAAGTTTCGAGAGAATCTCGAAGGCGAGGAAAAAGCCGATGTCCCCTGCGCAGATCCCGAAACTCTCACCAAAGTGGCCGGCCTCCTCGATCCCCTGTTCTTCTGCAAGCAGGCTGTACTGATGAAAGAGAGAGGGCCCACCTCTCCTCATCAGGTCCCTGTCCATGATATCGTCATGTATGAGGAGGGATGAGTGAATGAGCTCGATTGCAGCGGCCAGCTGAAGAACAGGTCTTGCCAGTTCAGTGCGAAACAAGAGAAAGGAGAGGATGTTCAGGCCGCCGCGTATCATCTTTCCCTGTACCGTGAAACTTTGAAGGCGGTCGAGAAGGTCCTCCCCCCAGGGGTTGATGCTACTGAGGGATTTTTTCCGATCCTTGAAAAATGTACGCAGCTCACCCTCAATCTCTTTACGGTACTGGTTGAAGAATTGCTTCATTGATTATTCCCCTGGCAGTATATACAAAAAATGGTTTCAAACAGGATGCATTGGCACCACCAGTACACCGCTTAAAGCAAAATCCATCATTAATATAACCTAAAGAAGCTCCCTTCGTCCGCCTCTTTACAGGGCCCCCACGCAGCCGAAGGCTATTGCGCCGCAGGAGGGTCGGCCTTCCAGCACGGGGTGGAAGGCTCATCCAGCCCCCTCATTCGGTGCCCGTCCTGAAATCGAACACAATGTCGATGAATCGTGCAGACCTGAAGGGGGGAGTCTGGAAATAGAAGAGATGGGATGAGGCGCTGCTGTCGGAGGAGCCAAATCCCGCTACCTCAGCCTGAGCAATGGAACGGACACGTTCCACCATCAGATGCTCGATTCGGTCAAGCCGGCGAATAGTATAGGTTTTGCGCAGTTTGAAATGCTCCGGTGTGACGTAATCAATGTGCCAGAACTTTTTCTTTCCCGAGCGCCTGTGCCGCCTAAGGCGTGCTCCAAGTGATTTGAGGCCCGATCCGACATATACATAGTAGCCTTTTCTGAAATTTCTGGACCCCAGGCTTCCCACTTCGATCTTCCGGTCAATGCTGTTCTCGAGAACGAGAAGATAGCTTCCGCTGTCGGCTCTGTTTCGACCCGCATAGTCAAGGTCAATGGGAATTTCCCTGAGTGATCCCGGAACAACCGTCACGGGGTCTGTGAGCTTCAGGGTGACGGCGCGGAAGGACACATGCCGCTCTTCGAAGACCTTTTCAGAAAAATCAGGGTCCGTGTGGAAATTTGGCATGAAGCGGCGGGCCCCCGCATTTGGTATGACGAAGAGCATGGTGGCTTCGAATCCCTCCTCTGTCAACATGCTCATGTGATCCAGATGAGAGAGTGCCCGGAGGGTTGGTGCGTCGGGAAACATGGCTAGGCCGTTGTGTGCCAAGGTGCAGGTTTTTACCTCGATGATGAGGGGCAGTGACCCCTTGCGTTCGATGCAAAAGTCGAACCTGCTGCTTCCCATGCTCTTTTCCTGTTTTATGCAGATACAGTCCTTCAGCCAGGGAAGAAGCCCCTCCGCGATAAGTGAACCGACAAGGTGATTCATCTGGATCGTATCGAGAAATACGTAGTTGCCCTGATAGAAGGTGGAAACTGCCCTGTACCTGAACTTTTCGGATATATGAGGGACGATATAGAAGGGTGAGCCCTCGACCAGATACTCCTCGAGCCTTCCCGTGTTGGGGAGATATGCCCTTATCCTTCTGTTTCCCGATTTCAGAACAAGGGTGAACCGATTTGGACGGTCATGAAATAGGGCCTCTTCCCAGCGATCTGCAACGCGATAGGGAGTCAAAAACATTTTCCTGTCTCTTTACGGGTACAAGACGCATCGCCGATTTACTGGATCAAAGGCCTGCATATCATAGGATTTGGCATCGAAGCATGCACTATCCGTGGACATCCCGGTCTCCTCCCTTAGAATAAAGGAGTATATACCCTTTAGGGCTTTCGGTCAGCTGTAATCAACGGATTGTAGTTTAAACATTCATAATATGCATGCATGCAGGGGGAGTGGGCTATGAAAAAGCCTATCAGTTGCGCTTCTCTAGGCCTGTACAGGAAAGACATTTGATGCGGTTACACAGATGATCCAGTGAGAGAGTTTCATTTGGGACATTTTATTCGTATATTAAGAGGAAGCGAACCGCAGGGAGGCCACTATGCCCGGTAACAGCTTTGGACGGTTGTTCAGAATAAGTACCTTCGGGGAGAGTCATGGGAGGGGAATAGGTGTGGTCATCGATGGTGTTCCCCCGAATGTGCCGATCAAAGAATCCCATATTCAGAGGGACCTGGACAGAAGGCGTCCCGGCCAGAGCAGCGTGACAACACCGCGGTCTGAAAGCGACAGGGTGCAGATACTGTCGGGGGTTTTCGAGGGGAAAACCACAGGTACATCGCTCGCCCTTTTCATACCCAACCGCACGGGCAGGCCCGAAGACTATAAGCCCTTTAAAGATCGGTTCAGGCCCGGCCATGCCGATTACACCTATCAGAAGAAGTATGGAATACGAGACTGGCGCGGTTCAGGCAGGGCCTCTGGGCGGGAAACAGCGGCCCGTGTGGCTGCAGGTGCGGTGGCGAAAAAGGTACTGGCGGATGAATCCATAAAAGTCACTGGCTATACCCTCGAAATTGACGGTATACGGGCCGAAAAGCTTGACATGGCTGAGATTGAGCGCAACATTGTTCGTTCTCCCGATGCGAAGGCGGCGAAGGAGATGATCGCCCGCATCGAACAGGCACAGGCGGAGAAGGATTCGGTCGGCGGTATTGTGGGGATCGTGGTGCAGGGTGTTCCCGCAGGCCTTGGAGATCCTGTTTTCGACAAGATTGACGCCCTCCTCGCGGGTGCTGTCATGTCAATTGGCGCCGTGAAGGGATTCGAGATCGGCAGAGGGTTCGAATCGGCCCGTATGCGGGGGTCGCAGTTCAACGACAGTTATTATGTGGAGAAGGGGCGGGTCAGAACGCGTACCAATAATGCGGGTGGTATTCTTGGAGGCATCTCTTCAGGTGAGGACATGCTGCTCCGGGTCGCGGTTCGCCCACCCGCCTCGATAGCCGTCACCCAGCAGACGATAGACATGGATGGCGGGGAGTGCAGCATTGAGGTACAGGGAAGGCATGACCCGTGCATCGTGCCGCGAATCGTGCCTGTGGTTGAGGCCATGGTTGCGGTCACGCTGCTCGACTGTCTCCTGGTGTTTCGCGCTTACAGGGGATGGTCTGAGAGATAGATGAAACTAGGTCGGACCGCTGGTACGACTTCTCCTTGCCACGTTTCTCTTCATATCCTGACACATTATTAATCTTTACTTTTTCCTGTGACCAGGCTCTATTATGTGTGTTAGAATTGTTCCAGGAACCGCAGGTCGGCACTATGAAAGAGGCGGATATCATTAATCTGATACCGCATCATCACGAGTCGGTCGAGCCCCATACCGAATGCAAAACCTGAGTATTCATCGGGATCCACCTTGCCCCTTTTGAGCACATTGGGATGCACCATACCGCAGCCGAGCATCTCGTTCCAACCCGTATATTTGCAGACCTGGCATCCCTTGCCCCCGCAGAGCAGGCAGTTCATATCGAGCTCGAAACCGGGTTCCACAAAGGGGAAGTAGCCGGGCCGCAGACGAATCTTGACTGCACGGTGGAAGACAGCCTTGAGCATGGTGCGCATGACCGCGATGAGGTTTGCCACCGATATGTTCCGGTCGATCATGAGCCCCTCGACCTGATAGAAGGTGTGCTCATGGGATGCATCGGTTTCTTCGTACCGAAAGACCCTTCCTATGGAAAGTGCACGGATGGGAGGCTTGAACCTCTCAATTGTTCGTATCTGCACACAGGAGGTATGCGTCCGCAGTGGGTTCCCGTCCACAGTCCATACGGTGTCCTGAATGTCCCGGGCGGGATGGTCCTTCGGGATATTGAGCGCCTCGAAATTGTAGTAATCGGTCTCCACTTCGGGACCGGTGGCGATGGTGAAGCCCATGGATGTGAAGATATCCTCGAGTTCCATGCGCATCTGTGTGATGGGGTGCAAATGTCCGCACTCATACTTCGTGCCGGGTTCCGTTATATCGACAAACTCGTCTTCCCTGAGTGTGTTGAATATCTTATCAGAAAGCTCATCATTTCGTTTCTGAAGCATCTGCTCGATGCTCATCTTGGCCTCGTTCGATCGTTTTCCCACTTGCGGGCGGAGTTCGGCTGGAAGGTTGCCCAGTCCTTTAAGAATTGAGGTCATCTCGCTTTTTCTGCCGAGATACTTGATGCGCAGTTCCTCTAGTTTTCTGAGGGATCCGCTCACGGCGATCTCTTCCTGCGCCTCCTGTACGAGTTTGTCTATCTGCTTCAGTACTTCCATGTCCTTCTCCGTGCTCGAGCAGGTGCAGAGGTATTGCCCGGCTTTAGCCTCCCTTTGGGAGAGTTGGGCCCTCCCCACAAGGGATATGCCACATTGTGACAGGCCAAATATACTAGGAGGGCAGTTCAACGAGCAACATCTATAGGTTAGTTTATGTCTCCATGCCTAGACCTTACGGGGCTTTGCGGCGACCGTATGCCGCTCCATAAGTTGTGTCTGCAGGGTTACCCGCTTCACGATGCTGTCTCCCCTCCGAATGTTGTTGACCAGTATCTCGGCACCGAGTTCTCCCTGCTGTGCGTAGGGTACTTTGACAGAGGTGAGGCCCGGAAGGCAGAAGTCGGACTGGGGCAGGTCTCCGAATCCAATCACTGAGAGCTCGTCGGGGACCCCTATTCCCCTGTCCCTTGCTGCGGAAAGCGCTCCCTGGGCGATACGGTCATTTGTCATAAGCATCGCACTCACCTTTGCCGAGGTGTCGATAGAGTCCAGTGCATCGTATCCGATCCTCTCCTTATTCAGGCTGCTCCCCGAGCCCCCTTTGAGGAGTTCTTCACTGTAGGGGATACCATTCTCATCGAGGGCAAAGAGGTAGCCCCGTTTGATCTCCTGTGTGTAGGGAAGCTGACGGTTGTCCTCTGCAAACAGGATCTCCCGATGTCCTCGTGAGATGAGGTGCTTTGTTGCAGTGTAGCCGCCGCCGAAAAAATCTATTTCAACGAGATTTACGTCTTCCCGGTCGGTATCCCCGCCGAGGAGAACGAAGCCTCGTTCCGTTTTTATGAGCCTTTTGAGCGAAGCGTCATCCCTCTGCATGTCGATGAGCAGCAACCCGTCCAGCCTGCCCTCCTTCATCAGCGTCACACATTTTTCTATCGGTGCGTCGAGGATGATTTCAACGGCTAAATCCTGCTGCTGAAGCACCCTGAGAATGGAGCGGATAATAACCGGTGTTTCCAGAAGGCAGGACTCGGAAAGCGCGATCCCGATAATGGACGTATGTCCCGTTTTCAGGCTCTTCGCGGTGAGGTTGATGCGATATCCCAGTTCCTCGACGGCCCGCAGCACCTTTTTTTCCGTCTCCTGCGTACATCTTCCCGTGTGATTGAGAACCCTGGAAACGGTGGCAATGGATACGCCGGCTTTCGCCGCAACATCCTTTATGGTGGCCATACCTGCGGGCCTCCTCAGTAAACACCGATCTGTAACGATTGTATCGACACTGAGTGCAGATGTCAAGGTAAACGTTTACATTACATTTTCACAATGGAAGGATCCCTCTGCATCAATGCGGCAGGTAGAGCGAATTTTCACATTTACATATTGACAAAAAGAGTGAATTATGTATAAATAGAGAGGCGTGGGAGCGTTCCGAGCGTTCCAAAACAAAGAAAACGTTTACATTTATATTTTGGGAGGTATGTATGGCTGAGGTAAAGATGAAAAATCTCAAAAAGGTTTTTGAAGGTAATGTGGTTGCCGTTCAGGACTTCGACCTCGATATAGAGGACAAGGAGTTTGTGGTTCTCGTCGGTCCGTCCGGCTGCGGGAAATCAACCACGCTTCGATGTGTTGCCGGTCTCGAGGAGATCACCGATGGCGAGATCTACATCGGTGGCAAGATGGTCAATGACATTCCGCCGAAGGACCGCGATATTGCCATGGTATTCCAGAACTATGCGCTCTATCCGCACATGAACGTGTACAAGAACCTCTCCTTCGGTCTCGAGCTGCGAAAGATGCACAAGGAGGAGATTAACGCGCGCGTTCACGAGGCTGCACAGATTCTCGATATCGAGCATCTCCTCGACAGAAAGCCGAAGGCCCTGTCCGGAGGTCAGCGCCAGAGGGTTGCCGTGGGAAGAGCGATTGTGCGAAAACCTGCGGTGTTTCTCTTTGATGAACCCCTCTCCAACCTGGATGCAAAGCTGAGGGTTCAGATGCGTACCGAGATTGCAAAGCTTCATCAGAACCTGCAGGCGACCATAATCTACGTGACACACGATCAGGTTGAGGCAATGACCATGGGGAGCAGGATTGTGGTCATGAAGGACGGATTAATCCAGCAGGTGTCTGACCCTCTGACCCTCTACGACTACCCGAACAACAAGTTCGTGGCAGGATTTATCGGCAGTCCACCCATGAACTTCATTGATGTGGATCTGGTAAAAGAGGGAAGCGATTACTTTGTAAAAACACCAGCATTCAAGGTGAAAATGCCCAAGGACAAGTATGAGAAGATCAGCTCCTACGCAGGTAAGAAGGTGACCTTCGGGTTCCGTCCTGTGGATCTGATTGACGAGTCCATCGCCAAGGACAAGGCGGGAAAGACGATCACTGCAAAGGTCGAGGTCATCGAGCCGCTTGGTTCGGAAATCTTCCTTTACCTTAGTGCGGGACCGGATAACTTCGTCGCACGCGTTCCCCATCAGTATCGTACCGATATAGGCGCCAGCGTGGGATTTGTGTTCGATACATCCAAGGCCCACCTCTTCGATATTGAAACAGAAGTTAGGATTTTCTGATCAACCCCACGACAGACATAAAGGCGTCCCCTGTGCAGGGGACGCCTTTATGTTCAGTATCTACGACCTCAGGAGATGTTTTCCACCTCCCGCTTGAATTGATGTATGTCCAGCGGCTCGTAGAGAACACTGATACTTCTCTCATTTTTATAGTTACCAACGAGGCTGTCGATATTCTCGCCCTCATTGCCTATAATGAGGAGGGGCAGACTTTTCGTTTCCTCGTTGTCTCCAAAGGAGTTGAGGAGGCCGTCAAGGTCAAGTTTTGTGAACTTCGTTCCCGAGACGATGAAGGAGGGGCGGGAATTGCCTATGGCAATACCGATGCTGATCAGATCGTTTGCTGTCACCACATCGAAGTCAAGCATCTCGAGGAGGCCGCTGATGAACTTGATCCTGTCCTTGTTTTCCTCAATGATGAGCACAAAGTCGTTGGCATCGAGATTGGGCATATTGAATTCCTGCCTGAACCGCTCAAGCTCAGAACGCTCGATCTTGTAGAATCCTCCGGGGGTTGTCTTTGCCCGGATTTTTCCGCTCTGACACCACTTTCGTACGGATTGCTGTGAAACACCCAGCAGCCGTGCAGCTTCCTCGGTACTGATGATCTTACCGTCTCCCTTAAGCATACTATCTCCCCTTCGTATGAGAAATTACTGAAAAAATCCTGACTAGGGTAACACAATTAAAAGGATAATACAATTATTTAATACATACTTTTTACATATTTCTTCTTTTTTCACAATTATTTTGTAGGAAGATACTAAAATCGGGTTTGCATTATATACATCAAATTATTGGTTTTTTATCCTGCCAGTGAGAAACATCAATAATAGAGCAATGCCCAAAAAACCGGTTGATAGTGACACGTAGGGCTTCACGTTGATGGTGAAGAGGAGATACCCAAAGATAATGGCAGCGGCAAAAGCAATGAGGGAGTAGCCTATCTGTGAGATGAATCTTCTCCTGATCCCGGCACTCACTGCTGCTGTGGCGATAATGTAGTTTATCGAGAATGGTGAGTTCATATCCCCGAATGTGGCACCCGAAAGCACAGCCCCGATGGTGGCATACACCTGTCTGTCGATGAGGAGAGGATCGGCCATGTTCGCGCCCATGATTTTCAGTGCGATAGGCAGGAGTATGGAGATGGTGAGAGGGGAAGATCCGCTCAGGAACGACACGATACATGAGAGTACGAAGATGATCATTGGAATGAAGCGCATGTACAAACTGCTCTGAATCAGGCCCCCTGCAAGACTTGTGCCCAGTGAAAGTCTGCGCGCCAGCATCTGGATCGCAAATGCAAGTACGAGATAGATCAGGGTCAGCGAGAGCCTGGGGTACACGTTACCAGTAAGGGTTTTCCAGTCAGCGTATCTCAGTGTCCTCGATAGGAACAGATAGAGAAGGAGAAAGACGATGGTGACGAATAGCGCATTGACAAAGATGATTTCATGGCCTCGCTGAGGTTGTACGGATGAGAGAATGGCGTCCCTGCTGTTTACGAGGACTCCCGCCGTAATGGTGCCGAAAAGGACCACCAGGCTTCCAATAACACCGTAGAGGGCAACCCGGCTGTCGGGATTGGACGTTGTATTAAGTGAGAGTCCGAATGAAAGAACCCTTCCATTATCCTGTGCTCCCTCTGTCAACTGTTTCATGAACAGTACATCTCTCTTGAAAACAAGAAACGAGATAACGGTGAAAAGGGAGAAGATGTTGTAGAACTGATAGGGAAGGCTGAGGTACAGAGCCCTCAGCGGTGAAAATTCGATGCCCTGGGCCTTGAAGGCTGTTCCAATCGCCGCCAGTATGATGGGTGTAAGGACAGTGATCGGGATGAGCGTGGACACTGATGAGGAAACCGTATTAAGAATATAGGAGTGCTTGAAGGGTGAAAGTGCACGCCTCTCGGCGAGAGGTTTCGTAAATATGCCAGCAAGAAGTGATGAGAGGTGCCGGTCTATGAAAATAGAAAGGCTTGAAAGGAAGATGGTGATCTCGAGCTTATCCGTGGAATGTATCCACCGCTCGATTTTCCTCATGAATGTATGAATGTATCCGGATCGGTTGAGCAAAGAGAAGAGAATGAGTGCCTGCACCGCAACCGCGAGAATAATGATGTTTCTGCTGTTCAACAGGGATTCAAAGATGAGTTCAGCTGCCACATTGTAAAGGCCAAGCAGAGGGTTGAACCTCGAGAGCATGAAGCCGCCGAGCACGAGACCGCCGAGCAGGGGAAGGATGATGTCCTCCTGCCATATGAGAAAAAACATGGCCGCTGCGAAGGGAATGATTGTCGCAATACCAAAGCTATCCATGCATTATTCCCCCATTACTTTCAAAACATCAACTGCACCCTGCAACCGGCCCAACACGATGTCTCTGCCCAGCACGGCCATGGTTTCGAAGAGGCCCGATGACACTCTGGAACCCGTAATGGCGACCCGGACTGTCATAAATACCTGCCCCGTTTTCAACCCGAGTTCTTCCACGAGACCGCGCATCGCATCCTCCAGCTTCTCTTCATCAAAGGCCGGTATAGAATCAATCAGCTCATATGTCCTTTTCAAAATGGTGGATGCGTCGTCGACGGTGCCCTTTTTCGGTATGAGCGCTTCGGGTTCCCTGATCTCGTACAGCTCGTCGAAAAAAAACCAGATAAGCCCGGTTATGTCATTGAGATGATTCAGCCGTTCCTGAATCAGGGGCAGTATTCGAGAGATATACCCCTTCCGCTCAGCCTCGTTTTCGGATGTTATAATCCTGTCCCTTTTAAGGAACGGCAGCAGTTCTTCGTAGAGTTCGGGTATCGACTTCTTCCTGATATAGATACCGTTGAACCAGTCAAGTTTCTCATAGGAGAATAGGGCCGAAGCCTTATTGACCCGTTCGATATCGAAATGCCTGATCAGCTCATCCATGGTGAAAAACTCGGTTTTGTCATCGAGGGCCCACCCGAGCAGTGCGATGAAGTTGAGCAGTGCGTCACTCAGATAACCCCTCTCCCTGAACTCCCGCACCATGGTGGCGCCATGGCGTTTTGAGAGCTTTCCACCGCCCTGCGCCAGGATCACCGGTACATGGGCAAACTTTGGCGGTTCCCACCCAAAGGCCCTGTACAACAGAATATGCCGCGGTGTGCTCGATATCCATTCATCTCCGCGAATGACATGGCTGATGTGCATCAGATGATCATCAACCACATTGGCGAGGTGATAGGTGGGAAAGCCGTCGGATTTGAGCAGGACAAGATCGTCGAGCACGCTGTTCTTTTTTGCTATGCGCCCCCTGATCTGGTCATCAAATGAGGACTCGCCTTCTAGGGGGACCTTGAGCCTGATAACTGAGGAGCCCCCCCTCCTCTCATGCTCCTCCCGTTCCTCTGCCTCCAGGTTCCTGCAGTGCCGGTCATAGCCGGGATCGAGACCCTGTCTCTTCTGTTCCTCACGAAGATTTTGAAGCCGTTCGGGAGTGCAGAAACATCTATAGGCATTCCCCTTTTCGATGAGCCTCTGGGCATGATCCTGGTAAATCTCTTTCCGTTCTGATTGTCGATAGGGGCCGCAGCCCCCCCCCTTGTCAGGGCCCTCATCCCAACCTATGCCGATCCACTCGAGGGATTCCATGATGTCGCCTTCGGCCCCTTCCACGAGCCGGGAACGGTCGGTATCCTCGATTCGCAGTATGAAGGCTCCACCATTGTGCCGTGCGAAGAGGTAGGCAAACAGGGCCGTGCGCAGACCTCCAATGTGGAGAAAACCTGTCGGGCTCGGAGCAAAGCGTGTTCGTATAGCGTGCATATGCATATCCTGCGTGTAGAATATAATAGAGCTAGGTCGTAGTTAAAAGCAAAAGATGAGAAAGGAGGCAAGGTATGCTGAGAAACGTGGCAAGGAGAAGTCGGACCAGCGGTCCGACCTAATAGAGCTAGGTCGTAGTTAAAAGCAAAAGATGAGAAAGGAGGCAAGGTATGCTGAGAAACGTGGCAAGGAGAAGTCGGACCAGCGGTCCGACCTAAAACCTGTCAGCTTTTGTAGTAATCAGGCCGTATATATGTAGTAGGAACCCTGATAGAGTTGCGGGGCACAGCCCCTTCGCGGTATAAAAGGGTTGCAAAAAGGCATGAGCTCACATACACTCATCAGGGGAGGGGAGCTCCATGGAAAAGTATATCGTTCAGGGCGGTAACAGGTTGTCAGGGACCATATCGCCGTCCGGTAACAAAAACGCCGTTCTCCCCATACTTGCAGCAACACTCCTCACCGATGAGACCGTCACGCTGGAAAATGTACCCCGTATCAAAGATGTTGAAGCCATGCTTCAGCTTCTCGAGTCGATCGGCTCACAGGTTGCCTGGAAAAGTGATGACAGTCTCACCGTTAAAACCGATCTGCCCTCTGGCGGCACGATCAAACTTGCCGAGCAGTTTGCCGGGGAGATTCGAGCATCCATACTCTTTGCCGGTCCCCTGATCGCACGGGGGAAGAACGTGTATTTCCCACCACCCGGAGGTGATGTGATTGGCAGGAGAAGGCTTGATACTCATTTCTATGCACTCGAGTCCTTGGGGGCCACGGTGCAGACTGATAAGCGGGGATTCACCCTGAAGGCGGGCAAGCTGAAGGGAAGCACGATTTTTCTCGACGAACCGAGTGTTACGGCGACTGAGAACGCCATCATGGCAAGCCTGTTTGCACAGGGCGGCGTTGTGATCCACAATGCGGCTTCAGAGCCCCATGTGCAGGACCTCATTCGGTTCCTGAACCACCTCGGGGCCTCCATATCGGGTATAGGCAGCAACATGCTCACCGTAGAAGCGGTCGAGGTACTGCAGGGAGGACACTGGCGCATCATCGGTGATCATATTGAGGTGGGGAGCTTCATCTCCCTCGCAGCTGTGACGGGAGGCGAGATCACTATAAAGAATGCTGATGTTCAGCACCTCCACATGATCAGATACTATTTCTCAAAACTCGGTATCAGTATGGAGTTCAGGGGATCGGATGTCTTCGTTGCGGGTAATCAGCAGCTGGTCATTGAGAACGATCATTTCGGTGAGATCCCGACCATTTACGATGCGCCGTGGCCCGGGTTTCCCACTGACCTGACCTCCATTGCCGTTGTCACGGCAACACAGGCTGCAGGAACGGTATTGATTTTCGAGAAGATGTTCAACGGCAGGCTTTTCTTTGTGGACAAGCTTTCAGCCATGGGTGCACGAATCGTTCTCTGCGATCCTCACCGCGTGGTTGTTGCCGGTGTTTCAAAACTCTACGGAACCGAGCTCGTAAGCCCAGATATACGGGCAGGCATGGCGCTACTTATCGCAAGCCTCTGTGCAGAGGGAGAGAGCATCATTCACAATATCGGTCAAATCGACAGGGGATACCTTCTCCTTGAGAAGAGACTCGGTAAGCTTGGTGCACGGATTGAAAGGGTAGTGGATTAGCATCGATGAGGGCCAGGGTCAAACTACTATTAAACACGCTATCGATCATTCTGATCCTCCTTGCAGCCCTTCTCTTCTTCATATATCTCTTCTACACCCTCGATCTCAAGGAGAAACAACAGCAGATAAACAGAGACACGGCCCGGTTCACACTGAGCCTCGTGGACGAACGTATACGTGCACTGCGGCAGGTCGCAGACGAGGACGATTCTGCTGGAGGGCTGCCGGAAGCACCTTCCTCTCTGAAAACCCTGTACAGTGAAATTGTAACTTCGGTAGCAGATTATTTCGATATTGAACAGGGAAGTTTATTACTCATCTATTACACCGCTACAGGAGAGATACTCTACACTTCCTCTGGGAGGGAGCGGACCCTCTTTGAGGAACTCAGAACGGGCACGGCTGAGAAACCCGAGGGTGAAATCACCCTGTCAGACCGGTTCGGTTATTACGTTCAGTATCCCGATCCGCCCCTCACCTTCTTCTTCTATGCAATGAACCGTGAGCTGTTCATATACAGGAATCAGCTCCTGTATCTGGCAACTGGTCTGATTGTTTTGTTTACCCTTTTCCTACTCCTCAACCTGAAGCGCGTGGCCAAGCGGTGGGATGATTTCCTCGGCCACATGAGCGCCAGCTTTTCGGATGTCATTCAGGGAAAACGGAAGTGGCCTAAAAGGGTGGCAGAGGAGTATGGAGAGGAGTTTGGTGAATTTCCTCAGTGGTACAACAGTATGATCGAACGCGTTGCATCAGTGTTCAAGCAGCTTGAGGACCGGATCAGATCACTCTTCAAGCAGCGGGACAGTTTGAAAAAGATGATTTTTCTCTATAAGAAATACATCCCTGATGAAACGCTGCAGCGTATGAACG